>DASUFG010000048.1:0-7533 GCA_036274715.1 Agriterribacter sp. | reverse complement strand
GGTCATAAGCGTCACTGAATAAACCTGCATGTCCCGCTACTCCACCAAACATAGATGCTCCTGGATCGTGTACGTCACCGCGCAGCAATTGCCTCCGGAATTTTTTTTCACTTTCGGTAGGTGAAATACGGCTAAGTGGAAACCGCTGCCGGGGAAGGAAGCCGGTAGTGGTTAGTCCAAGTTTCCGGTAAATCTCTTTATATACATATTCGTTAAGAGACATACCGCTGATGGCTTCCACTATTTTGCCCATGAAGATAAAGTCATTGTCACTGTATATATATTTATTTCCCGGTTCAAGAGGGCTTTCCAATATCCGCTTATAAATGGTGTCTTCCCAACTGCTACGCATATACATCGTATCAGCCACGCGAATATGATACTGCGTTGTATCGTGATTGCTGTAAAATCCGGGAAGCGTAATTCCCGAAGTGGTATCAATCGTTTCCTTGTAAAATGGAATGAAAGATTTTAACCCTGCCTGGTGTAACAATATGTCTTCGATTTTCAGATTTTCTTTGTTCGTGCCCTTTACCCACGGCAGGTAATCGCCTAATGTTTTATCAAGTTCCAGTTTCCCTTCATCGTACAATCTCATTACCGACAGGGTAGTGGCGCAAATTTTAGTTACCGATGCCAGGTCGTAAATCGTTTCTATATTTACTTTTTCGGTACTGTCATAGGTATAGTATCCATAAGCCTTATTAAAAACAATTTTGCCATCCTTTACCGCCATCACCGCCATTCCCGGCGCTGCATGATTTTGAATAGCTTCAGTAGCTATGGAATCAATCGTCTTAAATTTTTCGGTATTTTTATCAATAGTCAGGGGATAGCTAACAAGTGATGTTATCGAATACATACCTGTTCCTGAGGGAAATGCATCGCAGATGGTTACGGGCAATTTGCCTTTGGTTGTAATCTCTCCCTTTAGTACTTCGGCAGCTGCATCATGGGTGGCAGTATTATCTTCATAGCATGCAATAATATTCCGCGCATCGCAGAAATTTTTAATGGCATAGGGGTTGCCAAAAACAAACGTGATCGATTTGTTGAGCTGTTGTATCTGTTTCAATAGCTGCAGAACCGATGAACTGATGCCAAAATTACCGGCCGGGTACCGGTTATAATGATGTATGCCAATTACCACAACATCGTAGCCAGTTTCAAGCCGGGAAGCAAGATTAGCGATCTGCGACTCATTGTCTTTGTAATTAAAATAAAACACATCCGCATTGTAGTTGGCACGCATATGACGGACAAATCCATTGTCCTGGCTGATACCAATTCCCAGGTAAGCAACTTTAACCGGTTTGTCTTCATTCTTTAAATCATGGCTTGGTAACAGGGGTAAAATAGAGTCCTGCAGCCGCAGGGTAGTAATGGCGTTTTCGGCAATAGATTTTGCGACTTCATTGGTTTTGTCATTCAGGTCATGTGCAAGGTGAGTCGTATTTACCGGTTGCAGGTGGCTTAAGCCATATGCATACTTAGCATGTAAAACTTTTTTTACTCTTTCATTAATTTGCTCCCAGCTTAATTTTTTTTTTCGGATCGCTTTTTTTATTTCGGCGATGCTTGCAGGTATGTCGCCCGGCAGGCATAGCATATCGTTCCCGGCAATTAAGGATTCGGCGGAAGCTTTGCCGTCGGGGAAAAATTTTTTAACGCCCTGCATCTCCAGGGCATCTGTAAAAGTGAGTCCATTGTAGCCCAGTTCTTCCCTTAATAATTTAGTTACATTGTTATAGGAAAGCGATGTGGCCCGGTTGGCGGTATTATCAATTGCCGGAATAAAAAGATGGGCGATCATGGCGCTACCTACGCCCGCCTTAAAAATTTCCCGAAACGGATATAACTCCAGTGAATCCAGTTGCACCCTGCTTTTATTAATTACAGGAAGATCGTAATGCGAATCTACTGATACATCGCCATGACCTGGAAAATGTTTGGCGCAAGCCATAACGCCCACGTCCTGCATGCCCTTCATGTACATAATACCATACTCTGCTACCTTGTATTTGTTTTCTCCAAATGAGCGGTCGTTAATAACCGGGTTATCCGGGTTATTATTGATATCTACAACCGGCGCATAGTTAACCTGTATTCCCTCCCGCCGGCATTGTTCTCCCACCCATCGGCCATATTGATAAATCAATTGCGGATCCTGTACCGCACCCATCATCATTTGCCGGGGCAAGCCGACTACACTGTCCATGCGCATGCCTAAACCGTTTTCTGCATCAATACATATTAACAATGGTGTTTTTGCCATTGCCTGGTAGCGGTTAATGTATTGGGCCTGGGTAACGGGGCCGCCCTGGAATAAACAGATGCCGCCGATATTATACTTGTAGATGGCATCGCTCACCGCCTCATCATAAAAAGTAACTTTACCCGAACTATTTATTGAGGATAATCGAACAACCATCAGCTGTCCTAATTTTTCATCTTCGCTTAATGTAGAAAATACGCTGTCAACCCATGCCTGTTCACCGAGCTGGCTGATGCGTTGAGCAGTTGATGATAAACTTATACAACTCATCAGAATTGCTGCAATAATATGCTTCATGATCATTAAAATAATTAAACAATTGACGTTCTAATCCAGCGAATTTATTATCATTCTGGCGGGAAAGCAAATCAAAGTGGGGTTGGGTACCGGGTGTAAGGTATCAGGTGTCAGGTGCCAGGTGTTTGACATGGGAACAGTCTCAGCTCACTACTGGGCGCTATCCGCTTGTAAACTTAATCTTTATCCAGGAGGCGATATTTAATACAATCAATAGAACCGCAATAAAACTCACTGCGCTTGAAATTACATCTCCATGTTGTACAAAAAAAGTTTGCCGGTCGCTAACGGGAATGGCTAGCTTAATCGCGGCCGCCTTATTCCATGGTTGCGGGTTAATAACGTTGCCCAATGGATCAATAAAACAGCTGATCCCTGTATTCGCGCTTCGTGCAATCCATTTCCTGGTTTCAACGGCCCTGAGCCGCGCGTAGTTCATGTGTTGTTTGTATCCGGGGGTATCATCCCACCAGCCATCGTTGGTAATAATCACCAACAAGTTCGCTCCTTTACGAATATATTCAGTGATATATTCCCCATAAATACTTTCATAACAAATAATTGGTGCTGCCATAAAGTAATTATCTTTTGAAGCAAATACTTTTCTTTCTGAGTCACGTCCCAAAGTACCGCTGATGCCGCCAAGATCTTCAAACCATTTACCGATAAAATTCAAAAAGGATGGCAATGTTTCTACTCCCGGTACCAGTTTGGCTTTATGGTACAACTGAATGCTGGTGTCTGCATCAAAAAAAGCGGCTGTATTAAATGCATCGTAATAGGTGCTGCTTGATGGCAGGAACCTGGAAGTTGCCGAAGCGTTTTCCTTTTGTGTTCCATAGTTTTTATAGCTGTCGATGCCGGTAATTAAACTTAGCCGGGGGTGGCGATGGAGGAAACCGAAAACCGGTTGGTAATAGTTATTATTTTTGATTTGATTTTCCCAAACCTGTGCGGGTATTGCTGTTTCCGGCCAAACTACCAATGCCGTATTGCTGTCAATTTGCTTTTCCGAAAGGTCAATCAGCTTTTGAATCTGCAACTCAATGGGGGTATCAAACTTTTCCTCATAGGGGTCAATATTGGGCTGAACAACAACAGTATTTTTTGTAGCTGCAGCCAATTCAGCTTGCAGGTCACTTTTTTCCGTTCGTATTATGATTTGTGAAACGAGTATGGGTGCGATTAATGTAAATAGCAAGGCGCCCAAAGTGATATAATAACTTTTGGTTCTGCCATGCGCCCGGAAGCCTGAAAAGGCCGCGTAAGCGATAATATTGGTCAGTAATATCCATATACTTCCGCCCGAAGTACCGGTATATTGATACCATTGCACCCATTCGGGATGCGTAGCAAAAGCGTTACCGAGTGTTAGCCAGGGCCAGCTCAGTTCCCAGTTGTGATGAATATATTCAAAGGAAAGCCAAAAAATGATCAGTGATCCATAGCCGATCCAACTGCCGAACCTTCTCCTGGTAAAATAAAAAAGCAGCCAGGGGATGCACATAATAAGGCTGTTGGCAAAAAATGCCCCTAGCGCGCCGGGTAAACTGGCGTTCCATATCCACCATGTAACCAATACATTCCATAACAGCATATGGAGATAGGTAAGTCCGAATAATTTTTTCCAGTTTTTTACATGGTCCTCGATCCATAACAGTGGAACCCAGGAGATAAACAACAAAAAGGTAAATGGAGATATCGGCCATGCCGCCCACAAAAGAATAGCCCCCAAAACGGAAATGAGAATATTTGAAAATCGCTTCACAAGGAAAATTGTGATAAAAATAGGGAATTATACATCGTTATGGAGTTCATCTTGTTGAATTAGTCGGAAAACTCTTCATAATTGATCGTTACATTTTATTCTTGAAATACGTCTTTCATTTCCATATTCATCACATTCTCTTATTTCCACGGCGTAAATGTTATTTTTGCCGTTAAACGTGAAATATTTTGTCAGACAAGATTCAACTATTACCGGATAATATTGCTAACCAGATCGCTGCGGGTGAAGTCATACAGCGGCCATCAAGCGCTGTTAAGGAATTGCTGGAGAATGCGGTAGATGCCGGCGCTACAGAAATTAAACTGATAGTGGTGGATGCGGGAAAATCGCTGATACAGGTGATCGACAATGGCAGTGGCATGAGCGAAACAGACGCCAGGATGAGTTTTGAACGTCATGCCACTTCTAAAATCAACAATATAGACGATCTGTTTCGCATACGTACGATGGGTTTCAGGGGTGAAGCACTGGCTTCTATTGCGGCAGTGGCGCAGGTGGAATTAAAAACACGGCAGGAAACTGAAGAAACTGGAACTTATATTGAAATTGAGAACAGCCTGGTAAAAAAGCAGGAACCTATCGCTGTTCCTGTGGGTACCAGCATTGCTATGAAGAATGTTTTTTTTAACGTACCCGCCCGGCGGAACTTTTTGAAAAGCAATGCGGTTGAAATGCGCCATATTGTGGATGAGTTTATCCGGGTAGCGATGTCTTTTCCGGAGATATTTTTTTCACTCACCGGGAACGGGCAGGAAATTTTTCACCTCGAAAAAGGCTCTTTAAAACAGCGCATTGTGCATTTGCTGGGCAGCAACTATAATGCAAGACTGGTAAACGTGCAGGAGAATACCGATTACCTCAATATTTATGGATTTGCAGGAAAGCCTGATATTGCAAAGAAAACGAGAGGCGATCAGTATTTTTTTGTGAATAACCGCTTTATACGGAGCGCTTACCTGAATCATGCAGTGATGAGCGCCTACCAGGAAATGATACCCCCCGATAGCTTCCCGATGTATGTATTGTTTATTGACCTGGATCCGGCGCAGATAGACATCAACGTGCACCCTACCAAGCAGGAGATTAAATTCGAGGATGAGAAAATTATTTATGCCTTTGTTCAGGCCGCTGTAAAACACGCACTTGCCCAGTTCAGCATTATGCCCACGCTCAACTTCGATCTTGATCCATCTATACAGCACCTGGATGCAGTTTCCAAGCCTTTCACCGAAGAGAAGAAAATACATGCAGCGGCTTCCTCACTCTATAATACTTTCACTCAAAAAAACCAGGCCCATTTAATTGAGAGCAAAAGTGAATTGAAGCATTGGAAAGATTTTTTTCCACCGGCTGGTGATTCCTCGCATACCGCAGATTCCGAAAAGCTGGAATATGAACAGGCGCCGTCCGCTATCGGGCACACGGTAAATGCTGAACAAAAATTGCAGGTACTGGAGCATACGGAGCCATTGCAACTGCACGCAACTTACATCGTAGCGGTCACTAACCAGGGCTTTATATTGATTCATCAGCAACTGGCACATGAAAGGATTTTGTACGAAAGATATATGGCAGCTTCTAAAGGGAAACCCATCGCCACCCAACGGAGCTTGTTCCCACTTACAGTACCACTTACTACACCAGATGCTGTTTTGCTGCAGGACCTTTTGCCCGACTTGCAGCAACTGGGTTACGAAATAGAATTGTTTGGAAAAGATACATTCGTGGTGCAGGGTACACCGGCAGATGTGGAACAGGGAAATGAAAAAGTGGCGATAGAACAAATGCTGGAGCAGTACAAACATTTTAACAGCGATGTAAAATTTTCAAAACGTGAAAAACTGATCCGCAGTTTTGCCTGGCAGCATGCCGTAAAACCTGGTCGCCCGCTGGGTCACAAAGAAATGAAAGCGTTGGTGGAAGAATTGTTTGCGTGCGCTCAACCTAATGTTACTCCTTCCGGCAATCCCACTTATATTGCTTTTAAGAGGGACTACCTCGAAAGGATGTTCGGGAAGTAATGGGAGCTTATGGTTTGTAGTTTATGGTTTTGAGCGCTATGGTATTACTACGGCTTTATTCCTGTAATTCCTGAAGATTTATTGGCTTGAAAGATTTTCTTTTTTTCTGGTTCGGTTACTTTCACATTTTTAAAGGAAGCACCATGCAAGTCATCCGCCGCTATTGCTATCCTGTAGTCCTTCTTTCCGCATGATAAAACCAGGTTGCTGATTTGAATCTCTTTTGCATGACGAATGTACAATCCCCAGGCGGGTAATTCGCCAAACATAGAAAATTCAGGATATGCATCTGCTTTTTCAGGAATACTTTCCGGTGTATCCAGCGATGCTTTGGCAAAGAATGAATTGCCGCCCCCAGGATATTTTATTTCTATATTCGTGAGGGTAATGTCAACTATGGGGACATCCGGCAAGCCAACAATAGAAGCAGGAGAAATGTTACGTGGCATGTCTTCTATGGGGCCCTCATATTCATAGCCTGCATCGGGCTTGGTAGCCGGCACTTCAACATACATGTTGGAGATATGAACGTTTTCGATCCTTCCCTTTTTTCCTTTTAACCTTTCGCCAACCCGCAAAAAAAACGCGTTTCCTGTATGGTATGCCCTTAGGCTATCGATTTCAACGTCATCAATAGAGCCACCGTCAACCGCGGCCAAAGATATGGCAGAGCGATAGGTGTTGTAAATAGTGTTGCGCAAAATTTTTATTTTGGAAAAGCCACCCCTACTGGCGGTTCCAAACTTGATACCATTGGCACTGGAGCGTATGGTGCAATTTATTATTACAATATTTTTACAGGAATATGCGGGATCATGCGATTTGAGGCATATGCCGTCATCACTGGAATCGATAAATGAATTGGTGACGGATACACTATCGCAATCCACAATATCAATACCATCATTATTCCAGTAAGCTTTACTGTCTACATTAATACTGTCTATCAACACATTTTTACATTGATCATAGGTTTGAACCCAACTCGCTGCATTACTCAAGGTGATTCGTTTTATCAATATGTTTTCGCATGCCCGGAAATTAATGAGCATAGGCCTGTTGTCAGCTTCCGGCCGATCGTACCTGAAGCGATCTTTCAATATCCCTTTGTGAATCATCTCCACAATATTTGTAGCCACTTGTCTTCCCTG
>DASUFG010000047.1:0-2866 GCA_036274715.1 Agriterribacter sp. | reverse complement strand
TTCCTCACATGAAGAAGGTGTTGATCGGGATTGGGCAATTGCCACAAAAGAATTTGTTGGTGACGAGAATGGAAATTTGAGGGCGCTCAAGATCGTACATCTTGACTGGAAGATCACCGATGATGGTAAACCTGCTCATTTTGTTGAGGTGCCCGGAAGTGAGCGAGAAATTCCTTGCGAGCTGGCGCTATTAGCCATGGGTTTCATTCATCCTCAACATGAAGGGATGTTGAACGAATTGGGAACCGAACTTGATGAAAGAGGCAATGTAAAAGCAACAGATAAATCCTATCAAACAAATATCTCCAAGATTTTTACAGCCGGCGACATGCGACGGGGGCAAAGCCTGGTAGTCTGGGCTATTAACGAAGGCCGCGAATGCGCCGCTTCAGTTTGCGCATATTTAAGTAAATAAAGATTCATCTAAAGACGAATAAGGCACTTTTCACCCGAACAATCATATTATGTATTTATTAATGTGATGTAGTGTAGGGGTTTTTCCACATTTTATTATCATTCGAATAAATAATACTAAAAACTAACACCTGTTAACCATTGGAATTTGTAATTTCAATTGTCAAAACTAATATTATTTAAATTTTTAATCTTAAACTGTTTCAAATGAACCGAATCTCTGCGAAGCAAATTGTACCATTTATAGTCCTGGCTGCGATTGCAGTCCTCGCCTGTTTTATTAAACCGGTAGTTGACTTTGTTGACACAGGCAATTACAGCGCCGCTGATATTTCATGGATCATTGTCGCCGCTGCACTTGTCTTCCTGATGACGCCCGGCCTCGCCTTTTTCTATGGTGGGATGGTCCACAGAAAGAATGTGATTTCAACCATGATCAAAAGCATGGTAGCTGCGGGTATTGTGAGTGTTCTTTGGATCGTAGTTGGTTACAGTCTTTGCTTTGGGGATGATATCGGTCACTTTATCGGCAACCCGATGACGCATTTATTTTATAAAGGTGTCAATTCAGGTGAACCGTGGCCCGCCACACCCACCATTCCAAAAACTTTGTTTTCCGTGTTTCAATTGATGTTTGCAATTATCACTCCTGCGCTGGTTGTTGGTGCCGTAGCTGAAAGAATCCGTTTTACCTCGTTTGTATTATTTATTGTTTTGTTTAGTGTACTGGTATATGCACCACTCGCACATTGGAGCTGGCACCCGGATGGATTTCTTGCTAAAATGGGGGCCCTTGATTTTGCCGGTGGTACTGTGGTACATATTTCAGCAGGCTGTGCAGCTCTCGCCGGAGTATTAGTTTTGAAACGTAGAAAAGTGCATCTCGAGCATAAAGAAATTCCTCCCGCCAACATTCCATATGTGTTGATTGGTACTGGTTTGCTCTGGTTCGGATGGTTTGGTTTCAATGCCGGTTCCGCAGGAGCCGCCAATGCATTGGCTGTTTCCGCATTTGCCACAACAAACACTGCCGCGGCCGCAGCCGGTTTATCGTGGATGTTTTTTGATGTTTTGCGTGGGAAGAAGCCTTCGGTAATGGGTTTTTGTATTGGTGCCGTCGTAGGTCTGGTTGCTATCACCCCCGCTGCTGGTTTTGTAGCCATACCTCAAAGTATATTCATCGGAGTGTTTGCAGCAGTGGTCTCAAACCTTGCTGTGCTAATCAGGCAAAGATCAACAAAGCTTGATGATACGCTTGACGTATTTCCCTGTCATGGAATTGGTGGTATGGTAGGTATGTTAATGACGGGCGTATTCGCAACGAAGGCTGTTAATGCTGCAGGGAATGATGGTTTGTTCCTGGGCAATGCTGCCTTTTTCCTCACACAGGCCAAAGCCATGGTGATCGCCGTAGCCTACAGTTTCGGAGTTTCATTCCTTATTTTCAAATTTATCAACTTCATTTTGCCTCTTCGGGTTAGTTCAGAAGAAGAAGAAATCGGCCTTGATGCAACTCAGCATAATGAAAAGTATCTACAGGGAACTTTACTGATTCATAACAATGGCAAAATGGAAGAAAAGGTTGCTGATGATGTAGACTGATCCTTTGCATGCCATATGCGAAAGAAGACAAACAATTAAAAAGGTACAGCATGTAAAGTTGCGCGAACAACCAGTGCTGTACCCCTTAACAATTAAAATCAACTGCGATGTTACGAAAAATTATTATTTTCTTCCTGGCTTTTCCTTGCTTTATTTATGTAAATGCCCAGGACTCGACTTCCAAAGGAACGTTAACTATTGGTGGATCTGTTGACGCCTATTACCGGTACAATTTCCACAATGCAAAGGATTCCGGCCGGTTAAATAATTATACCAGCTTTACCAACTCTCAAAATTCATTTGAATTGGGAATGGCCTCCATTAAAGCGGATTATGCCATTGGTAAAGTAGACGCTGTGATCGACCTGGGCTTTGGTTCTCGCGCCCAGGAATTTTCGTACAATGATGGCGGAGCCATGGCAGCCATTAAGCAAGCCTATCTTTCCTTCGCCCCATCCGAAAAAGTGAAGTTTACGATGGGTAAATGGGCAACGCATGTAGGGTATGAGGTGCTAGACGCCTATCTGAATCGAAATTATAGCATGGACTACATGTTCTCTTACGGTCCCTTTTTTCATACCGGATTAAAAATGGATGTAACAGCAAGCGACAATTTTGCTTTTATGGTTGGCGTGTCTAACCCAAATGATATGACCACCGCAAGTTTTTCAAATAAGTTCTTCCTGGGACAGGTTCATTTTACAAGTACAAGTGGCAAAGTGAATGCCTACGTCAATTACGTCGGAGGAAAGGACGCCAGTGAGTCCACCTCAAACCAGGTAGATGCGGTCGTGACCGGGACAATATCTCCGAAGTTCAGTTTGGGCTATAATGGCAGCGTGAAATTTTC
>DASUFG010000046.1:0-20072 GCA_036274715.1 Agriterribacter sp. | reverse complement strand
GCCGCTGTGGATGCAGGTGTGGGAAGTATCATGACTTCATTCAACGAAATTGATGGCATACCTGCAACCGCCAATAAATGGCTGGTCAGTGATTTGCTGCGCAGGCAATGGGGGTTTAAAGGCTTTGTAGTAACGGACTATACCGCTATTAATGAAATGATTGATCATGGTATGGGTGATTTACAAACATCTTCCGCATTAGCGTTGAAAGCGGGAACCGACATGGACATGGTGGGGGAAGGCTTTTTAACAACTTTAAAAAAATCATTGAGCGAAGGAAAAATTACGCTCAAAGCAATCGATGATGCCTGCCGCCTCGTTCTTGAAGCAAAATATAAATTGGGTTTATTTGATGATCCTTACCGCTATTGTGATGAAAACCGTGCAGCCACTGAAATTCTTACCGCCGCCAATCGAAAGAAAGCGAGGCGGGTAGCCGCAGAGAGCTTTGTTTTATTAAAGAATGCGCGCCTGCCAGGACAGGAAAACAACCTGTTACCCCTTAAAAAGAGCGGCACCATTGCCATAGTCGGTCCGCTTGCTAACGCTACTGAAAATATGACCGGCACCTGGAGCGTGTCTGCCGATTTCTCAAAATCCGTTTCCGTATTAACCGGGCTGCAAAATGCGGTAAACAGCACCGCAAAAATAGTGTATGCAAAAGGCTCCAATTTAACTGAAGACAGTATGCTGGAGCAAAGAGCAACCATGTTTGGAAAATCATTAGGCAGGGATAATCGGCCCGACAGTGTATTGCTCCAGGAAGCATTGGATATAACCGCACAATCAGACGTAATTGTGGCAGCATTGGGTGAGGCCGCTGAGATGAGTGGTGAGAGTGCCAGCCGTACCAATATTGATATCCCGGATGTTCAAAAAAAATTATTGAAAGCCCTGGTGAAAACCGGCAAACCCGTTGTGCTGGTTTTATTTACCGGGAGGCCGTTAACGCTGACCTGGGAGCAGCAACATGTACCCGCCATTTTGAATGTATGGTTTGGTGGAACAGAGGCCGGCAATGCCATAGCCGATGTATTGTTTGGTGATGTTAATCCTTCGGGGAAACTCACCACTACCTTTCCGCAAAATATAGGGCAAATACCATTGTACTATAATCATAAAAACACCGGCCGCCCATTGCCGGAGGGCCAATGGTTTCAGAAATTCCGTTCCAATTACCTCGATATTTCTAACGATCCGCTATACCCATTCGGCTTTGGATTGAGCTATACTACATTTACCTATAGCGATATAACACTGAACAAAGCAAATATAAAAGGCAATGAAACGATTACCGCGTCTGTAACCGTTACCAACACAGGCAGCAAAGCCGGAGAGGAAACCGTTCAGTTGTACATCCGCGATATGGTGGGCAGCATTACACGGCCGGTAAAAGAATTAAAAGGATTTCAAAAAATCCATTTGGTTCCCGGGGAATCCAAAATGGTTGATTTCAAAATTTCGGTAGATGATCTTAAATTTTACAACAGTGAGTTAAAATACGCGGCTGAGCCCGGCGATTTTAAGGTTTTTATAGGAACCAATAGCAGGGATATCAAAGAAGCTGATTTTAAATGGTTACCGTAAAAAAGTTTTGAGTTTGGCATTGTTTAACACGAAGGCTTACACAAACTCATGGATTCAACCGCTGGAAAACACGGCACTCACGGCTCATAAAAAACAGCGCCCTGGTTGCTGTTTTTGTTTATATACAGGACGCGCCTTAACAAGCGCATTTGAATTTCTGTAATACGCGTCTTCGCCTCATACAGATTTGTCATCGCGCCTGGCGATATGCGGTTTTATTCCATTGTTTCGCCGCGCAGCGATAACAGCCCGTTCAAGGGTAAGATGTTACGCACGGCTGATCAACAATTAATAATTCCTCCGTATTTTTAGTCATGCAAAATATTGAAAACCTGATTTTTGACCTGGGTGGTGTTATACTTACTCTTGATATGGCCCGCGCCGAACAACGCTTTACCGATTTGGGGGTGAAGAATTATAATGAACTTTTCCGCGGCGGCAATGTATCGTCTTTTTTTAAGGATTATGAAGTAGGTAGTATAAGCAATGAAGAATTCCTGGCATCATTAAAAAGCCTTGCCGGACTTCCTTTAAGCGATGATGACCTTGTTGACGCGTGGAATGCGATGCTGGGATATTTTCCCAAAGAAAGAATAACACTGCTCAAACAACTCCGCGGTAAATACCGGTTATTTCTTTTCAGTAATACCAATGCACTGCACCTTACCGAATTCAGGAAAAGATACGCAGCCGCATTTAACAATGGTTCCTTTGATGATCATTTCGAAAAAGCCTACTACTCCCACTTATTAGGCATGCGCAAGCCAGATAAAGCTTCCTACGAACAGATCATCGATGAAAATAAGCTGGACCCTTCAAAAACGATTTTCATTGATGATTCCCTTCTGAATATTGAAGGCGCCGAATCCGCAGGACTAAACGGGATACACATACAACCCGGAATGTCAATTATGGATATTGGGTTGTAGTAGCTTAAACCAGGCTGTCTTCAATATTTTTAAATGCCGCACGGGGAGAAAGTTTTTTCCACAGTACGCGGTAAATATTTTCCGCAACAGG
This sequence comes from Agriterribacter sp., assembly GCA_036274715.1. Lineage (GTDB taxonomy): Bacteria > Bacteroidota > Bacteroidia > Chitinophagales > Chitinophagaceae > Agriterribacter. Next base: position 17,465 of record DASUFG010000046.1, on the reverse strand, counting down.
CATATCAGCCATAATTTCTTTATTCAATTCATATATGCTTCTGGAAGCGTTGTATCCTTCGGCCACCATCTTCATATCCAATTGCGCAGATTGCACAGAATTCCCCTTCCCCAACATAGATCCAAATGTACGGTTGCGGCTGAACAGGGAATAACAGGTTACCAGCAAATCGCCCAGGTATACAGATGCGGCATAGTTTGGTGATTTTTTTTGATGTACCATGGCAGCGGTATGTACCCCCACTTTTATGTTACGGATGCCCGCTTTGCGTAAAAAACCGGCCATTTCATCCGCACAGTTGGCAATGAGTACGCTTAAAAAATTATCGCCGTAACCCAATCCGTGTGCCATCCCTGCGGCAACAGCATATATATTTTTTAAAATGGCCGCATACTGCACACCGTATATATCGTGATTGGTGATCGTATTAATATAGGGAGTGCTGAATGTATTGGCAATGGCTTTGGTGGGAATATATTTTGTTCCTGAAAAAGTAAGATAGGACAATCGTTCAGCTGCTACTTCTTCGGCATGGCAGGGACCCATGATCGTATAATAATGATCAATACTGAACCCGAACTTACGCTTCAGGTAATCGTTTAATAAAATGTTTTGCTGCGGCAGCATGCCCTTTACCGCAGAGATTATCTTTTTTCCGGTAAGGTCCCTTGGAGCGAGCCCCGAAAATTGCTGAAGTACATATGCCGAAGGAGTAACGATAACAATGTGATCTGAAGCAGCAAATACATTTTTGGCATTTGTATGCAGGGATAGCAAGCCCGGACTGAATGATACCGACTGCAGGTAATTAGGATTATGATGCCTTTTCAAAATATGCTTCGCTACCACCTCATTGCGCACACACCAGTTGATAGCAATACCATTGTCGGTAAGTATTTTCGCCAAAGCCGTTCCCCAACTGCCACTGCCGATTATTCCATACTGCATAAAATAGCAAATGTTTGAACCTCAAAAATAAGTTTCAAACATTTATTAAGAGAATCTAATTTATTGGCTATTGCTTCATTTCGAATAACTGTTCTTTAGGCACCACTATTACTTTTGTTTTGTTACGCAATGTTTTGCTTACAATAGTGTAGGGCCCCGTAATTACCTCATCGCCTTCCTGCAATCCTTCCGTGATCTCAATATTATTAATATCCTGTATGCCTGTTTTTACGGCAACTAATTTCACAGAATTATCTTTCTGCAATACAAATACTACTTCCAGCAAATTATCCCGGTAATCTGCAACAACGCCATTTTGGTTATTGCCACTACTGGTTTGGGATGCCACATTTTCAGGTTTCTTTTTATCCTTGCCGGCATTCGCCTCACTCGCCGTATCTGACTTATCACGGGTGGTTACCGCATTGATAGGAACCGAAAGTACATTATAATGTGTTTTGGTTTGAATATCGGCACTGGCGCTCATGCCCGGACGGAAAGGAAATTTTTTGGGATTAGACGGATCAAACAAATCGGCGTAAGACTCGCGTAAAATGCGGATGCGTACTTCATAATTGGTAACATCGGTGCTGGAACTTGCAGAAGCAGCGCTTTGTGATGCAGCACCCTTCTGGCTACTGGCAATTTGCGTAACTATTCCTTTAAACTTACGGGTATCGTAAGCATCTACTTCTATTATAGCGGTATCGCCAACATCAATTTTCTGCACATCATTTTCTCCCACTTCCACCCTTATTTCAAAAACGCTGATGTCTGCTACCCGCATCATTTCGGTGCCCGCCATCATGGAGTTACCCACAACTCTCTCTCCTTTTTTTACGTTCAGTAATGATACTACCCCGGTCATGGGTGAAATCAACGCCGTTCTGCTTAAATCCTTGTTGGCTTTTTCGAGATTGGCACTAGCGCTCTTTACCTGGGCCTGGCTGCTGCGTATACTCTGCAGCGCAGCATCGTAATTAGCCTGGGCCGTCTTCAAAGTATTTTCTGCCTGTTCAAACTCAGCTTTTGAAATCACTTTATCATTCAACAATTGCTTTTGCCGGTTATAAGTGAGTTTTGCCAGGTTAAGCGATGACTTTAAGGCTTCCATCTGCGCCTCTGCATTTGATACCAGCGACTGCTGACTGGCAACCTGTGCTGCCGCCTGGTCCCGTTGTGTTGCGTAGATATCCGCATAAATTTTTGCGAGCACCTGGCCTTTCTTCACGCTATCACCTTCCTCTACAGTAAGTTCTGTTATCTCGCCAGACACGTCGGGACTGATCTTCACCTCAACTTCAGGGTATATTTTACCGCTGGCCGTAACAACTTCAACAATATCCCGCCGGATTACTTTTTCTGAAGACACTTTTAATCCTTCTTCTTTACCGATTACTCCGGCTTTTTTTAACACCAACATTAATACCACCAATGCTACCAGGCTAATAATAATCCAAAGCAGTTTCTTATTCATCTGTTTATTTTTATTGTTTTTTGGCCAGATGGAATTCACCATAAAAATGATAATCGTTCTTGGTATAAATTACCCGATAATTTTTATGGCTCATTTCATGAGGTGCAGTTTAGTATTTATCTTATAACCTTACGCCCTGCCCTTTGTAAAATTCAAGCACTTTCATCTTGAACACATAATCGAACTGGGCTATCAGTATATTTAACCTCGCATTATATAAATTGGTTTGATTGGTTAGCCATTCAATGGTTTGCATCGCTCCAATATCGTATCTTTTAGACGCCAGTTCAAAAGATCGCTCCGCAATTTTTACTTCTTTTTGTCGTGCACTAAAAGTTTGAAAGGAACCCAACGCCTGGTTATACGCAGTATGGATTTCCTGTTTTAAAGTAAGCGTATCCTGCTCTATTATTAATTCGCTATTGGTTATATCCAACTTTGCCCTTTCAATGTTTGCCTTGGCCTGCCATCCGTTAAAAATAGGGATGCTGAGCCCTATTCCGATTCCTTGTCCAAAATTATTTTTTAACTGGGCTCCATATCCATCCCACAATTGCCCAAAAGTCTTTCCATTTGATACCGTACCAATTTCAGGAGAATATACATAAGATTTATCCACTCCATCCAAAACATATGCATTGGTAACCCGATCACCTAATGGTACCGCGTCCAACGATTTAAAATTTGAATTAAACCTTGATGCCAACTGACCAAAGACTGAAATAGTAGGATATTGTCGCCCTTTTGCCGCCTGGTAGTTTTTTTGAGACGCAAGCAACCGCAAGTTATTTACCCTGATTTGCGGTTGTGATTTTATGGCTAAATCATAGACCAACTCCGGCGAGATTTCCAATATGTTGTCAACCGGTATTTGTTCTATATCCGGCACTTCCAGTTCAAAAGGAGCATCAGCAGGCAGGTTGATCAATGCTTTTAAAGTCAGTTTATCCAAAGCCACCTGGGTTTGACTGGAAATTAAATTGGCACTGTCTCTTGCTACCTGGGCTTCTAATTCAGCCGCATTTATTTCGGGCAACGCGCCGGCATCTACCTGTTTACGGGTATTCTGATATTGCGCCTGGCTTTGCTTTAATTGTATTTCTGTTACACCAGCCTGCTCGATATCCAACAAAACCAGCAGGTATTGGCGTGCTACATTGAGTGAAATATCATTTTTTGCCTTCTCCACCGCGGCCAAGTCGCCCTGGTAAGCATAGTCGTTGGACTTAACTGTATTTCGCTGGCTATTCCAATTAAAGATATTCACCTGCGTATTGACGCCAATTTGTTGATACATCAAACTGGCATCGGTATAAACGTTGGTGTTGTAATTCAAGGAACGTCCAAAAGAAAACCCCTGGTTGCTGGATACATTGAGTGAAGGTATTTGCTGAAGTTTGCTTTGTTTTAGCGTGATGGCCGAAAGCCTGGCCTGGATATCGGCCTGCCTAACAGAAATGTTATTATTTATGGCATATTCCACGCAGCGCCGTAGATCCCATTTGGGATCGGTTTGTGCTTGTGCCATTTGGTTAGCCATAATAATTGCCGTTGCAAGCAGGCAACACGATAATTTTCTCATGAAACAAATTTATAATATAGAAAACGGATTACCGATTCTGTTAGGTTCAGTGTCTCCGTTTGGGCTACAAATATTCAATTAAAAAAACATTTGGCAAAACCCTTCATGTAATATTTAAGGCCTGCTGAAGGTCCTGGATAATATAATCGGGCTCCTCTTGTCCTACATATAACCTCAGCATACGCTGCGCTTTTTTGTTAATATCATACTTTTCAGGGCGCACAGAAGCGCATCCCGGAATAATCAGCGATTCATATCCGCCCCAACTCACAGCCATAAGTATATGCTTTAAACTTTCGCAAAAGCGTACAATATCTTCGATTTTTTCAACCTTCAGGTAAAATGATAAAAGTCCGCATGCACCCTGCATTTGCCTCTTTGCCAACTCATATTGCGGAAAACTTTCATCATGCGGAAACAGTACCGACTCTACTTTTGGGTGAGCTTTTAAAAAGCGAACTATTTTTTCTGTGTTTTGCGTCACTTTTTGCAACCGCAAAGGAAGTGTTCGCAGTCCCCTTATCAGCAACCATGCATTAAAAGGAGAAATACCGTTGCCGGCGGTAAGATATTCAATATTAAAAATCCTGGCCATCATATCCCGCGTTCCGGTTAATACCCCTGCCACTACATCGCTATGCCCGCCAATATATTTTGTTGCTGATTGTAAAGACATATCAATTCCAAATGCCAGGGGCTTTTGATACAATGGAGTGCAATAGCTGTTATCACAAATGGTAATAATGCCTTCTGCTTTGGCCAGTTCCGCAACTGCACTTAAATCCTGTAATGCATAACTCCAGGAGTTAGGCGACTCCAGGTAAATAATAGCCGTATTGGGCAAAATTGCCCTTTCAAAGTTTTCGATGCTGGTACCGTCTATATAGGTCGTGCTTACTCCAAACCGGGGCAGTATTGCGTCAAACATCCTTTGTGCCCAGAAATAGGGCTTTTCAACCGAAACAATATGATCGCCTGCTTTTACATTGGCCAATACAGCCGCAAATATGGCCGAAGCGCCGCTATTGAATACCAGGCAATCTTCGGCCTCATCTAAAGCTGCCAGTTTTTTGCGCAGTATATCAATAGTAGGGTTCAGGCCGCGGCTGTAAATATAGCCGCTGTATTCATCCTCAAACAACCTGCGCATATCATCCACTTTCTTAAAAGCGAAATTGCTGGTTTGCATAATGGGTGGAGCAACGGCATTAAAGTATTGATCGCGTTCCTCTCCCAATTCATTAATGATGTAAGAAATATCCATGGGCTCATGTTTTCCTCCTATGATAAAATATAAAATACAATGCAGTGGATAACAATAAAAGACAGATGCCCGTAAGCGCTGCAAATGGCTTATCAATGGTAACAGCGATGGCAATGCCCACATAAAATAAAACAAATATCGCAGTGAGCACGGGCGTCCATTTTGTTAAACCACCTGAAACCATGTGTTCGTTTTTCCTCCGCTTTCTTAGTACAAAAAGAGCAGCCGCAGATGCACTCATGCCTATACCATCCAGGAACATACTAAACCCAAGAATATTATCTATTCCCTTTCCAAAAAAAGTAATGATTACCGTGAGGAGCGAAAAAACCGTTAGCCCACCTGTTAAAGCCAGGGTTTTAGGATGTCTTACAGAAAATAAAGCGGGCAATACCTTATCCTGGCTCATGGCATACATTACCCTGGGGTTACTCATGAGACTGATATTTACGTAGGCTAACACAGATAAAAACATCAGTCCGTCAAAAACTTTTGCCCCTGTTTTTCCAAACCAGGCCTCACATAACAATGCACCAATTGCAGACACATTTTTCATCTGCTCGTAGCCTACCACCTTTGTATAGGCGAAATTAATTCCCATGTATAACAATAAAACTGCGAGCATTCCAAAGATAATTGCTTTGGGTAAAATACGGGCGTTCTTTACTTCACTTCCAAAATTGATGGTTTGCTGATAACCGCCGTATGAAAAAAATACCGGCACCAGGCTGATCATAAAAAGTGAGAACCAATGACTGTCTTTCAGGCTATACATCCGCGCACCTTCATTATGGCCATGTGCCGGTACCAATACCCCTTTGAATATGCTGGCGATCAACAGTAATACCAATCCTAATTTAATCACCGTAAGCAGGTTCTGCATCTGGCTGCTGGTATGTAAACCAAAAAGGTTTACCGTGTAAAACATGCAAACGGCCACAATTGAGATGCCCACATTAAAAACAGGGCCTGCGGGCACCCCGAATAGTAAATCACTGATATAATCGGCCCCTATTAAAGCCACTACGCCCAGGGATGCCGCATTGCTGATAAGGATTAATATATTAACAGTAAAGCCAACGGCAGGATGGTAGCATTCGGAGAACACCTTATAATAAGCCCCCATCACCGGTAGCCTCAACCCAATTTCGGCATATACTAATGCGCCGCATAAGGCCACTAAGCCACCCACAAGCCATGCCGAAAAAAAAATGAAGGAAGAACCGGAAGAACCGGCTACGCCCGCCGGCGTACCAAATATGCCCATCCCAATTACCAGGCTAATAACAATCATGGTCAATGAAAAAAAGCCCAGCTGGTTTTTGGATGTCATGCCATGAAGTTATTCATTTATGCTTATTTTCTGTATAGAAGATGGTAGCCACACCTGCATCGTATCGGCTCCCCTGTTATTCCAATTAAAATGGGGGAGGGCACTAACATTTTTACAGCGGGAATATTTGATAAACTGCCTTCGGCAGCAGTAATAACAGGGACTTTAAAACGAAACACATGTACACCGCCCAACAGCGAAGGTTCGAAAGCGATTTTGAAACAAAAAGGCGACAGAGATACGGGTATCCCTGTCACCTTTATAAATTTATTCTGTTCGGATTAACCCAGGTAAGACCTCAGCATCCAGGCCATCTTTTCATGCTGCTTCAGTACTCCTGTCAAAAAATCACTACTGCCGATATCTTTATATTTTTCATCAAAATCTGCAATCTGTTTGCGCAGGTTGTTGATGATTTGTTCATGATCTGCATCCAGGCTGGGAATCTGCTGTTTAAATCCGGTTGGAACCGCCGGCTCATCCAATGTTGCGAGCTTTAAAAGCTCCTTTAACCTTCCCTCTGCGTAATGCCCGATCGTGCGTATGCGTTCAGCTATTTCATCAATGATTTCAGCCAGCTCTGTGTATTGCGCTTCATACAATTTGTGTAATTCCATAAAACTGGGACCCTCTACATTCCAGTGATAGCTCCGGGTTTTATTATACAAAACGTGTTCATCTGCCAAAACCTGGTTTAAAATGCCAGCCACCTCCTGTCGATTTTTTTCTGTAATACCAATATTTACTTTAGCCATGTTTATTTTTTTTAAACTAACCGCAATAATTAAACCAATGAAAAAGAAAGGCGAGATTCGGAGTTATTTAAACCTGCGTATTCATCAGGTAATTTTTCCCGGCAGCCTGAAAAGCCCTGCTGAAACACCTTCCAGCCAATTTCATTTTCGGACTTAACGGAAGCGGTTATTAAAGTTATGGAATAACTTTTTTCTTTTAACTATGGACGGGGGGAATTTTTTCTACAAAAAATCAAGCATAAAACTGCTTTTAAAGATTTTAGCGCAGGTTAAAGTAACGATCTTACCTTTTCAATTACCTCCTGCAGCCTGGAAACGTCCTGACCACCTGCCGTAGCCAGGGTTTTTTGTCCGCCGCCGCCGCCTTTAATGAGCGGGGCAATATGCTCTTTGATCATTTTACCGGCATCTAACTGCTTAGCTGCCGCAGTTACATCCGACATACCAATAGCTACAAAAGGTTTACCATCAATATTGGCACAGAGCACCATTACATAATCGCGCAGGTTATTCTTCATATCAAAACACAGTTTCTTCAGTGCATCTGCGTGACTTACCTGGATGATGCTGCCAATAAAAGTTATGCCATTTACGATTTCATCTTTTTGTAATAATTCATTCCTTACCTGCACCAAATGTCTTGCTTCAAGGCTTTCAATTTTCTTTTGCAGCCCATTTTTTTCCTCCATCAACTTTTCAATAGCCTTCAATGGCTCTTTGGCTTTCAAAAATTCACTGATCTGCTTATACGCACTCATTCTATCGTAGCCATATTGCAATGCGCGAGGGCCGGTTAATGCTTCAATACGCCTAACTCCCGCCGCCACTGCTGCTTCAGAAACGATCGTAAACAAGCCAATCATGCCGGTATTGCCCACATGTGTACCACCGCAAAGTTCAACAGAATAATCCGGATCAATGGTCACAACACGCACCACATCGCCATATTTTTCACCAAACAAAGCCATAGCGCCAAGTTGCAATGCTTCTTCCTTCGGCAGTTCTTTGATTACTACCGGAATATCCTGGCGGATCTTTTCGTTCACCAGTTTCTGTATTTCCCAAAGTTCGTCTTCCGTAACTTTTGCAAAATGCGAAAAGTCGAACCGCAATTCCCCGGGCGCAACCAATGAACCTTTCTGTGCCACATGCTTACCAAGCACCTGTCTTAATGCGGCATGCATCAAATGGGTGGCCGTGTGGTTGTACATAATGTGCAACCTGCTTTGTGCATCTACAGCAGCCATTACCGGCAAAGTAATATCTGCAGGTAGTTTTTCAACAAAGTGGATGATGAGATCGTTTTCTTTCTTTGTATCTGTAACTGCTAGTGTTTCCTCACCAAACTGAAGTATTCCTGTATCGCCAACCTGTCCGCCGCTTTCCGCATAAAAAGGGGTGGTTTCCAACACCAGCTGGTATTGCTCTTTTCCTTTCGCTTTTACTTTCCGGTATTTCAACACCTGGGTTTCAGCCGTTAGACCAGTATACCCTACAAAAGCTGTTTTGACGGCTTTATTAATTTCTACCCAATCTTCGGTGTCTATAGCGGTAGCAGCCCGGCTACGGCTTTTTTGCTGCTGCATTTCGTTTTCAAATCCCTTTTCATCGACCGACAGGTTATTTTCAGCGGCAATAAGCCTTGTTAAGTCAATAGGAAACCCGAATGTATCGTATAATTCAAACGCATCGCTGCCGGAAATGACACCGCTGTTGCTCATATTAGTTACAATATCATCAATACGTTTTAAGCCCTTTTCCAGGGTTCGCAAAAATGCATCTTCCTCTTCCCTGATTACTTTGGTAACAAAATCTGCCTGTTCGGGTAATTCAGGAAAAACAGAGGCAAACTGCAGTGATAACCCGCCCACTAATTGATGCAGCAATGGCTGTTTATAATTAAGGTAAGAATAATAATACCTTACCGCCCTTCTTAATATCCTCCTGATGACATACCCAGCGCCTGTATTGGAAGGTAACTGTCCGTCGGCGATCGTAAAACTGATGGCCCGGATATGATCGGCAAGTACCCTAAACGCTACCGCCTCTTTACTGTCGCTGAAATCATATTCTTTCCCTGTTATTTTCTCAATGGCCGCAATGGTTCCGGTAAAAATATCGGTATCGTAATTGGAATTTTTCCCCTGCAACACCCGCACTAATCTTTCAAACCCCATTCCGGTGTCCACGTGCCGGGCAGGCAGTAACTCGAGGTTGCCATTTTTTAAGCGGTTGAATTGTATAAATACATTATTCCATATCTCTATTACCTGGGGATGATCGTTATTGATCAGGGTTCTGCCATCTGTTTCATTTCTTTCTTCATCACTGCGGCAATCCACATGTATTTCGGTGCAGGGTCCGCAGGGCCCGGTATCTCCCATCTCCCAAAAATTATCTTTCTTCTTCCCCGGCACTATCCTTTCTTCTGCTATCACTTTCTTCCATTCCACGTAGGCTTCTTCATCTTTAGGCAAACCTTCCTTTTCATCACCTTCAAAAATCGTAACATACAATCGATCCTTAGGGATTTTATATACGTCGGACAGCAGTTCCCAACTCCATGCAATGGCTTCCTTTTTAAAATATCCCGATTCCGGGTGGGCGGGATCTCCAAAACTCCAGTTACCCAACATCTCGAACATCGTATGATGATAAGTATCCACGCCTACTTCTTCAAGATCGTTGTGCTTACCACTTACCCGCAAACATTTTTGGGTATCGGCCACCCTCGCATGCGCCGGCTTTCTATTTCCCAGGAAATAGTCTTTAAACTGATTCATACCGGCATTGGTAAAAAGCAATGTTGGGTCGTTTTTAATAACTATAGGCGCAGAGGGAACAATATGATGGTGTTTTGACCTGAAAAAATCAAGAAATGCCTGCCGGACCTGCATAGAAGTCATCATAACTCCGTATATATTTTTTGTGGTGTTTGAATGTTAAAATTTTATATTTGCTTTGACCCGCAAAAATAGGGGGCGAAGGTAGTTAAAATATGGTTGGATTTTTGCGCTCAGGCAAAGCCGGCAACAGATACCTGCTGCATGAAAAAAATAAAGTACTACTACAATACAAATACACTCCGTTACGAAAAGCTGGTGGTTCCTCTGCGGGTTAAACTCCTGCGCATACTGGGGTTTTTAGCAGCCGCCTTAGTAACAGCATTAATAATTGTTGCCATTGCGTTCAGGGTAATCGATTCGCCCAAAGAAATGATCATGCGGAAAGAAAACGAACGGATAAAAAACGATTACCGGCTTTTGAACAGTAACGTTCGATTGTTGCAACAGCAGATGGCGGAGCTCGAAAAGAGAGACAATCATGTATATCGGGAAATATTTGAATCTAATCCTATTCCCGATAGTGCGAGGGCGAAACGCATGGAAAAACAACAGGGGGTTCAGTTGGCAGAAAGTATGGAAAATAATGAACTCGCTCATTCAATTGCCGCCACCCTGGATAACCTCACCAGCCGCATAGCCTTTCAAAAAAAATCGTACGAAGACATTGAAGTAATGATCAAGGATAAGGAAAAGCTGTTGGCTGCCACACCGGCTATTCAACCCGTTAGTAATAAAGACCTTAGCCGCATTGCTTCAGGCTTCGGCTACCGTATTGACCCGGTATACAAAACGGTAAAAATGCATGCGGGACTGGACTTTGCTGCTCCACAGGGAACCCCCATTTATGCTACGGCAGATGGGGTAGTGAGGTTGGCCGGAAACACCGGTAATGGCTATGGCAATCACGTCATTATTAACCACGGCTACGGATACGAAACCTTGTATGGACACCAATACCGGATTAAAGCTAAGGTAGGGCAAAGAGTGAAACGGGGAGAATTAATAGGCTGGGTAGGCAGCACTGGCAAATCTACCGGGCCCCATTTGCACTATGAAGTGCATAAAAACAATCGTCATATTGATCCCATTTATTTCTTTTATAACGACCTTACCCCGGAACAATTTGACCGCATACTTAAAATTGCCGCCTCGGGCAACCAGAGCTTTGACTAAATGTTAATAATTCGCGGCATCATTTTTTCTGCATACCGTTAATTTAGCAGTATGTTAAAGCAATTAGACTTATTTGGATCAGTAGTTGAAACGGCAAAAAATACGACTGTCTCAGCAAAAAAAACAGGTAAGGAAAGTCCGGCGGCTGTTGACAGTATGGACGACGATGCCGATATAATTGAAAATAAGGAGCCCCCTTCTGTTGAAATGGTGCAGCCTGCACCGGGTAAGAACATAAAACCGTCCCTGAATACAACGAAAAAAGGAAAAAGGGGGCGAAAGTCAATAAAGGATATGAGCTCCGAATCGGCTTTTATTACCATACCTGATGATGAAGTACTTTTTAAAAAACAATATTACAGTATTGGAGAAGTAGCCGGGATGTTCAATCTCAACAGCTCCTTGCTTCGTTATTGGGAAACCGAATTTGATATTTTAAAACCGCGGAAAAACCGCAAGGGTGACCGGCATTTCCGGCCCGAAGACATTAAAAACCTTTCGCTTATACACCACTTACTGCGGCAAAGAAAATATACCATTGAAGGGGCTAAGGACTACCTGAAAAAAAACAAAAACAAGGCGCAACAAAACTTCGAACTCATACAACGCCTGGAAAAACTCAAAGGGTTTTTGTTGGAGCTCAAAGCGGGCTTGTAAAATCATAATTAAGCAAAACATAACAATTAACGGCTTTTTATTTGCAGCATAACAAAAGTCAAAGAAATGGGTAAATAGAAATATTTAATCAGCGCACTCGTTTTTTTAACTGCATAATTGTTTTGGCTATGATTAATCCTATCCGCATCGCTTTTGCATTCCTGGCAATAGGAATGTGCTTTGGCTTTCAAAGCGTTAGCAATAGTTCGCAGCTTTTCCACCACAACCCTTCTTCCACCTCCGACACGTCAGCCCATAACGGCAAACCTAAAACGGCCAACGCAGCACCTGCGTCGTCGTATCGCTTAGTCATTAAAAAAGGCGCTTACGAGATGACTCTTTTTGATGAGGAAGGCTGGTATGGTACCTATCCGGTGGTGTTTGGCAATAAAGACCAGGCCGACAAACGCATGGAAGGCGATCGATTAACACCGGAAGGACATTTTAGAATAGTAGGCAAAAAAATTCATAAGCAATGGGGCAAGTTCCTGATGCTGGATTATCCTACCAAAGAAAGCGTAGAAAAATTTAAATCATTAAAAGCGTCGGGCAGCATCCCCAAAAAAGCTACTATTGGTGGCGGAATCGGCATTCACGGCACCCGCCCCAATGAAGAATGGGTGATCGATAAATACATCAACTGGACCAGCGGATGCATTTCAGTGAGATACTCCGACATGGACGAACTATATGATATGCTTCCCATTGGTACCGAGGTAATCATCGAAAAATAACCGGCATTACAAATATGCATGATCCCATAGCTACCGGAACCCCTCCATATTTTTTCCTTTAACATTTGTTAAACCAATAGCATACCTTTCCCATTAAGGCACCCCATTTCCCACAATAGTTATCATTTAGTATATTAATAAAAGGCGTTGCAGCGAAAGTGCGCGCAATACAATCTATGATGTATGTGCTTACTTTATTCCGTACATGTAACAACATAACGGATTCACAAAAACCCCACACAGCCTGCCGTGGGGTTTTCTTATTACAACGGGTTTACTTTATCTTCAACTGATGAAAAGAGCGCTTTTATATTTCCTGCTATATTGTCCTTTTATTATCGCTGCGCAGGACACCACAACAAGCCCGGTAATGGTTCAGACCATCGGCAAACTCCCTTTCTTGAAATACGGATTGGGAGAAGATCGGTTAGGCGGCGCTAAAATGACTTACCTCGATTCGGGTATTGTGATGCAGGTAGTTGATTCCGTGAAAGACGACTACAAAGTACAGCTCTCCAAAAATCATTTTGCCTACATTGAGAAATCTAACACTCAATGCCTGCCGTTGAAAATACCAAAGCCTTATTATCTTACCTCGAGTTGGAAAGCATATGGCGATGAACAATTCGATTATATTACCATACAGCTGGATGAGCGGCTGCCCTATCGAAGCATACAACAAATCAATCCCGCCCGTATTGTAGTAGATATTTTTGGCGCCACATCCAATACAAACTGGATCACACAATTAAGATCATTACAAGAGGTAAAAAACACCTGGTATGAACAGGTTGAGGATGATGTGCTCAGGGTTTTCATTGAATTGAAACACGCACAGCATTGGGGTTATCATATCGCATACGACAGCGCAGTCCAGAAATTGACAATACGTGTAAAGCAGCAACCAAAGGATTTGAAGATACGAAAACTTAAAATCGCTATTGATGCCGGACACGGCGGGGAAAACATTGGAGCTACGGGTGTTAACAGCAACATAATGGAGAAAGATTATACCCTCAAAATCGCACAGGAATTAAACAAATTATTGAGACGGAAAGGAGCAGTAACGTGTATGACACGGGAAAAAGATACGACCCTCAGCATGATAGAACGCGTAGAACTACTGAGGGCAGAAAACCCGGACATACTCATCAGCATACACCTTAACTCATCGGGCAACTTGCTGGTAAAGGGTACGAGTACTTATTATCGTTATATCGGTTTCAGAAGCCTATCCCGGTCTATCCTTGACCGGATGCTGGAACTCCCCCTGGCTGAAACCGGAAATATCGGCGGTTTTAATTTCGCACTGAATGGCCCAACCGATTACCCTAACAGTCTTGTTGAAGTGGCATATTTAAGCAACCCGGATGATGAAAAGCAAATTTTAGACCCGCGGTTTCAAAAGGCTGTAGCAAAGAAAATACGCGAAGGGATACAAGACTGGCTAAAAGAAATTAAATAACCTTTTCGTAAATCCAGACTTGTGTAACTTTCCATCGTAAGTTTGCTGATAACCCCAAAAACAAAACAAACGATAATCACAGGCTAATAATCAAATACACGATCTATGGGCGATAAGAATACCTTTATTCACCATGTTTATTTTTGGTTGAATAATGCAGAAAGCCAGGAAGATTTTGAGCAGTTGGTTGCCGGACTACAAAAGCTTTCGGCCGTTACTACCATTCAATCTTTTTATATCGGCAAACCAGCCGATACCAACCGCGATGTTATTGACCGCTCTTATTCGGTGTCGTGGATGCTGATATTCAATAATAAGGCAGACCAGGACAGCTATCAAACAGATCCCATTCATTTAAAATTCATTGACGAATGTAAGCACCTCTGGAAAAAAGTGGTGGTTTACGATTCGGTAAATGTATAATACTGTTTTTCACGATGAGTTATTGTACCTACGTAAACGGACTGCCGGCTGCAGATGAAAATGTGCACAAGGACTATCACGATAAACATTACGGCTTTCCAATCGAAGATGACAATGAATTATTTTGCCGCTTGATACTGGAAATCAACCAGGCTGGATTAAGCTGGACCACCATTTTAAAAAAACAAGAAGGGTTCAGAAAAGCCTATCATAATTTTAAAATTGCTCGTATCGCAAAGTATTCCGAAAAAGACAGGGAACGCCTTTTGAGCGATGCAGGCATTATAAGAAACCGGTTGAAAGTAAATGCGGCGATTGAAAATGCGAAAGCTGTATTGCAGATCCAAAAAGAGTACGGTTCATTCAGGAACTGGTTGGATCACCATTATCCTAAAACGAAAGAGGAATGGATGAAAATTTTTAAAACCACTTTCAAATTTACCGGGGGAGAAATTGTGAATGAGTTTTTACTAAGCACCGGCTACCTGCCGGGCGCCCACAGTGCAGATTGCCCCATTTATAAGAAAATAATAAAGAGCAAGCCAGCCTGGAAAAGGAAAGCTACCGGTTCTTCACAGCCTCCGCAATAGCATCTTCTAAACTAAAATAAAGTCCTACCGTATATCTTGCTCCACTATACTGCCAGGGCACGCTGGTCAGTTCCTGGGCTAAAGCCACCTGCATTTGAACCTTCATGAACTGATATCCTGTTCTTATGGTAAAAGCCGGTTCAATAAAAGCATAAGTAGTATTATCAATGCGGCGTTGTCCGTTGCTGTTAATAAGGTTCTTGTTCTCCAGGTAATCGTCGCCCTTACCCTTCGCATCAAAATCATCATATCTTACACTGCTCATGCGAAGATTAAACGCGGCATCAAAAACCGGAGAGCGTACACCAATTCCAGGCTGAATAAAAAACCGCTTTATCCGCATATCTACATCGCTTCGTATTTGCCCTGCTCCATATCCCATATAGCAGTCTGCTACCATCTTAAATTTATTCCCTTTGGCATAATAGCCGCCAATGCCAAATTCAAGTAAGTTGGCCTTACCATCAACATTGCCGGTAACGGGTTCGGGGTTATCTGCGGTATAGCCATACGTGCTGTAATTGGCTATTATTCCGAGATGGTTAATGGGTGATACAGCCGCCTGTACATCAAAAACATATCTTGTTCCCTCATGATCATAATCTCCATTCGCACTTCCTACGCTTCCCACCACGGCAACATGCGCCTGTCCACCATCTGTAAATAGCGGGGCATTTACGGCATTTGGTTTATAGTAGTACCGATTGCAACTGCTGAGGAATAAAAACACAATAGCACAGCAAATTATGGTTGTTCTGTATTTCATATCATTTTTTTGTACCCACCCTACACGCGACCGGTCGCAACGGATATATGATAAACGATCAACATCTTTTCTGTTTTTTAGATTATTTTTATGGTCACATGTACCGACGTTTGACCCAAAAGCTCAGAGATACGCTGGATCATGTATATTTTTAATAAGATCTTCAGTGTCTGAATATGCAAATAAAATCACCATTAGTATTCAACGGTTGCGGGTATTTATACAAGATGTATGGGACCATTATCGTGCTATGCCTGTATTCATGTTTAACCTGGGCTGGTCCGGTTCCACCACGCTATCTTAAATTAACCTATTCCTGCCGGGTTATCAATATCCCTGCCGATGCTAAAGAACTGGATTGGTGGATCCCTGTTCCTTCTTCGGATGATCGTCAGACAGTGGAACTTTTACCTGTAGCACCAGCCTTAGGACAAATAACGACAGAACAAAAATACGGCAACCGAATGCTTTACAGGCACTATAACCTTAATACCGTAAAACCTGCAGATACTTTGACAATTACAATGACCTATATCCTGCAATTGAATGAAAAATCGGTACCACAAGCAAAATCGCTCGCCGCTTTACCAAAGGAAATGGCAGGAAATGGGATGGATGTATATCTATCCAGCACGCGGCTGATTCCACTGGAAGGGCCTATCGCATCCCTGAATCAACAATTGCAGCTCCAGGATGAACCCATCAGGGCAGCGCGACAGATATATGATTACCTGATTGACAATATGGTTTACAATTATAAAGCACCCGGGGCCGGTGTGGGCGATGTGGTTTGGGCCTGTAACAGTAAAACCGGGGATTGCTCGGATTACCATTCCATTTTTATCGGCCTGTGCAGATCCTCCGGCATTCCAGCGGATCACGTGTTCGGTTTACCATTAAGGTCCAACCAGGAAAAGGGGCTGGTAAAAGACTGGCATTGTTGGGCAAGGTTTTTTGTAGAAGGCCCAGGCTGGATAACCATCGATGCTTCAGAGGCTGATAAGCATCCGGAACTGCGTGATTATTTATTTGGCACCCTCAGCGATCAGTATCTTACCCTTTCGCATGGAAGAGATGTAGTGCTTGAACCCGCTCAACAGGGGCCTCCTTTGAATATCTTTGCCGATCCGTATGTGGAAGTAGATGGTAAACCCTTTACGGAAGTTAAATGGGAAGGATCTTTTGAAACGTTGAAAAAGGACTAATGGATCTTCCCGCTGCGGAGTACCGGCTTATTTCTTCAGTATAAATATCTGAACATAAGGTTTTCCTTCCTTTCTTACCAGGCGATTGTATGCCATTATTTTTCCATCGTTCGACCATATAGCGGCGCCTACCGGCGCATCTTCATCAGCGCTGCGGGGTGTCAGGCGCTCAGAAACATGCGTCTGCAAATTGGTAATGAAAACACTATTATCGGCGATATAGGACACATATGAATTATCAGGACTG
>DASUFG010000045.1:0-5044 GCA_036274715.1 Agriterribacter sp. | reverse complement strand
TTAAATCTGTGAAATTCCAGCCCTCTCTTACGCCTCGCAATGACGGCGGGAAGAACATCACTGCCAGAGGCTCATTGATTTCAGCGTTGAGTACCATTGTGCGGATCGAAGCAGTCCCCCTGTACGGAGGATGTTCTACTCATCAATAACATGGCTCTTTCAAAGGATTGGCATACCGCTAATGCTTCGCACCGGGAGATTGCTTCGGCGTGCAAAATTCCACAAAAGGCGATCATCGTTTTACGCCTCGCAATGACGTTCATTTACTTCAACGCGTGGTGCTTCTCCACCGCGGCGGATTGCAATGACGTCCATTAATGCAGCTGACGCACAATTCCCTTTAAGGATACATTCGCAGAAGAAGGGAGTTTTTTATTTTGATTTGATTTTAAATATTACTGCCTGGTAAGGCATGAGGTTAGCTCCATTGCCTTCTGTTTCACATGAATTATAATTATTGATCAGCGTTTCCTGGATATCGCCAATTTCGGGAAGATGGATAGCCGCTTTTTCTTTCGAGAAGTTGAGCAAAATAAGCATTTTATGATCTCCAGACTCCCTGGTGTAAGCATAAATTTCAGGATGCTCTTTTTGAAGTAATTCGTACTTCCCGTACACCAAAACAGGGTTGTCATTTCTTATTTTTGCCATTTTCCGGAAGTGATTCAGTACGCTGTTCGGATTCTTGTTTTGGGCCGCTACATTGATTTCCTTATAGTTTTCATTTACTTTTTTCCAGGGAGTACCCGTTGTAAACCCGGCATTTGCAGAATCATCCCATTGCATAGGTGTACGGGCATTTTCACGGGAACTGTAATTAAGCACCCTCATAAATTCATCCATATCTTCATGAGCAGCTAAAGCTGTTTTGTATTTCCCAAGGGCTTCAATGTCCACATATTCACCGATAGTCGGCATATCAATATTGGTCATGCCCAGTTCATCACCATAATACGTAAAAGGTGTTCCTCTCATACTAAGCAAAAACGTATTGAGCATTTGAGTAGAGACAGTCCTGAATTCAGGGCTGGGGTTTCCAAAACGGTTCACCAACCGGGAATTATCATGATTGGATAGATAAACAGCTAACCAGCCTTTCTCTGCAAAAGCACTATCCCAGCGGCTGAATACTTCTTTAAACTGCGCCAATTCATAACCTGCGGGAGTTCTCGACATATCCACCGATTCAAAATGATAGGCAACCTGGAGTTCATGGCGGTCCGCATCCACCAGGTCATGCGCGTCCCGGAAAGTACTCCCGGCACCTTCAGCTACCGCAAAAACATGATAGGGCTCAATGACTTCTTTATACATTTCCTTCAGGTATTCATGCAATTGCGGACGGAGGCCATACCATTTAATAAATTCTTTTTCGTGTCCTTCGGGGAATTCGGGGAACGTAGTATCCTTACTGGCAAATTGAAAAGCATCCATCCTGAACCCATCTACTCCCTTTTCGGCCCAAAACTTCATGATGTCATATACTTCCTGGCGTAGCTTTGGGTTTTCCCAATTCAGGTCAGGCTGTTCTTCGGCGAAAGTATGGAGGTAATAAGCATTGGTCAATGAATCGTAGTCCCATCCTCCTTCCGGGTCAAAAAGACTATGCCGGTATGGAGGCTTGCCTTTTTCTGCGGGCCACCAATGGTAATAATGTCGATATGGATTGTTCCTTGAACTACGGGCTTGTTTAAACCATTCATGTTGATTGCTGCTATGATTGACGACCACATCCAGCACAAACCTGATTCCCCGCTTGTGCATTCCATCCAGCATATGCTGGAAATCCTCCATGTTTCCATACCGGGGTAGTATAGCCCGATAATCACTCACATCATATCCGTTATCCACCAGTGGAGACTCAAAAAAAGGATTCATCCAAACCATGGTAACACCCAAACTTTGGATATAATCCAATTTTTCTATCACGCCTTTAAGATCGCCATAACCGTCGCCATCGGTATCCTTAAAGCTTTGGGGGTATATTTGGTAAAGAATGCCTTCTTTCCACCAAGTGCCCTTTTCTGTAGTAGTTGTATTCCCTGTTCTTTGCTGATTTGAACAACTTAGTATAAAAAATACAATCAGCAATCGCCATACATATTTTTTCATTTTTCTGATTTTATGTGAATGCCCTATAACGTTTGCTCCTGGCGCAGGGCGGGAACGCGACGTACAAAATCTGGATGTATTACTAATGTTCAATAAAAGTACTACACCTGAATTTTGCACTTTAGCCCGCCTGGCACAAAACCCGTGTCGCTACCGTTTTTTTTCAAAATAATTATTTGCCCCCAACTGTTTTATCAGCAAGGGCGAGAATATCTTTTTGAAGACTAATGGGGCAAACAGGTTTCTAATCCACAAATTGAACCTGGTTGAAGGTATATAGGTCGCTGCATTTTTCACGGCTTTTTTTTGCATCGTTTCTATCATTGGGCGAAGCTCTCTTTCGTAACTTTCAAAAGCCTGTGTTACATTGTCTTCATACTTGTTAAGTTGTTCTGATAAAACATAAGCGGCTGTCATTGCCATTGAAGAACCCTGACCCGAAAGTAACGTAATGCAAAATGCAGCATCTCCAATTAATACCACCCTGTTTTTGTGCCATTTGTCGTGTATACGAATTTGTGTTACCGGGTCAAAAAAGAGCTTTTCTTTTTTAGCGGCTTCATCAATTATTTCAGGTACGGGTGAAGCAAAATCGGCAAATTCCGCTTTCAAAACCTCTACTTCTTCCGCAGTAGTCAGCTGTTTTTGCTTCCCGGATTGAAACACAAACAAGCTGTTTGAAACGCCATTTCCTGTGTCGTAGGTCATAATCTGTCGTTTGGGACAAAGCATTGCTATAACTTCTCCTTTATTGACATTTATCGGCACATTGTGCTCCAAAGCACATACATAATAACCCAGGTATGATTCTTCAACTTTTTCCGGGGGATATATTTTTGAACGAACGTTAGACCTTAAACCATCTGCACCAACAAGGATATCAAAAGTTTCTTGCTTACCATTATTAAATGTAGCGATAACTTGTTTATCATCCTGCGTTATGGATTCAATAGAGGTTGAAAACCGGACTTCTACATGGTCTTTGATTTTTTCATACAATACATCTGATAAGTCGGTACGCAGGAAGTTAAATAATTTCCCTTTTACAGATGCCCGAAACCCCGACATATTTAAGATAAATTGTTTTACTCCTTTTTCGTTTTGCTGGATAATGATGTTGGAGGCGTGATTCTTTGTTTTCAGTTGGTCAATAATACCCATTTTTTCAGCTACCGAAATCCCCGAAGAAAAGAAATCAATCATATACCCGCCATCGCGTAATGAAGCTGCTTTTTCGATGATAACAGGTTGATAACCGTTTTTATGCAGGAAACAAGCTAAGGTCAGTCCGCCAATTCCTGCACCTGATATCAGTACTTTTTTGCTACTCATGGTTGTTTACTATTTTTTGTTTTATCTGTTCTAAAGAATGCTGTTTATTGTTTACCAGGTAGTTGATGCAAACACCGTCTATGGTTGAAAAGAGGAACTGCGCTCCTATTTCGGGGTTTGGCAGATTTTGGCTATCGAAATAATGGATAATAGCGGTTATCATTGGAGTTGCGGTCTCAATCATATATTCCTGAAATGGATTCAATATTTTAAGTTGACTGAATACAATAAAGTACAGTTTCGAAAACGGGATATTGGTTTCACTTTCGTTGAAAATATGCTCAATGAAATCTATGAATGTCTCTTTGACAAGTGCGGTATTTTCTTTTAAAGGAGTATACACTTTTTGGATACCTTTTATATAGATGCTTTTTAGTAGACAGGCTGTTTGCGAACATTCTTTTGGCAGCATCAAACGACATCATTCTTCCTGAGCATATTCCAGGCACCTTTTTGAAGTCTGCTTAAGGGCGAAGTTATATTTGCAGAACAATTTATCTGAACGCTTCACCGGCTATGTAAGTGTCAAAAAATTCCTGGAACTTCCATACCTTCTGATTTCGAATTACAATAAAATGAACAAAATCTGATTCGTACATTTTTTGTGTACTGATTGCCCGGCATTTCATATTGCCAATTACCGCAACTGAATCCGCGTCTGTAAGAAATCTTTGTGGGTTTAGCCATAGAATATCTTCAGCACTTTTCCCGATGCTTAGCCACTCTAAAAAGCCAGCATGCCCTTTTCTTGTACCACCAGCGGGGTTATATGGGTTTTCTGGCTCTCCCCATTCAACATCCTCATGCAGCAATCCCAGTAAACTATGTATGTCCCTTCTTGAAAAGGCGTCATAGAGCATTTTTACAATGGCTAAGTTTGTTTCAGTACTATTCATTCTTTGAACATTTGCCTGAACAAAATTATGATTTTAAGATTTCATTTCGACCTGGGCTGAAACGTTAAAAATATCGACCGATTCACAGCCTGGCGCACCCTGCCACCATTAAACATGTATAAACGCTTACACATACTCCTGGATGCTTAAAACGTTTCAGCACAATGGCCGTAAGGTTGACAGCCAATAACGCTGAACGGCAAAAATAAAGGCCGGGAAGCGCAGGCTTTAACAGGAACCTAAAATGGTTACCGAATGGATTGTTTCGCCGGCAAAGCAAAAAAAGACAGGTTTACTTTTTCTAATGATTGGGATGTCACTAATGCTTCGCTTTGGTGGGTTATTGCCGGTACATTTGATTTTATTTGTCGCAACACACCGCTAACGCGGAGTGCTTCTCCGCCGTGGCGGATCGTAATGACGGTAAGAAGAACGTCACTGCGAGAGCCTCAATCATTTCGGTATTGAGTACCATTATGCGGATCGAAGCAGTCCCCCTGTTCGGAGAATGCTCTACTTATCTGTCGGGATGGCTTTTTTCAAATTATTGACACGCTACTAATGCTTCGCTTGGGGAGATCGCCACAGCGTGTATAATTTTTCAAAATGAGGTCATTGTCTTACGCTTCGCGATGACGTTAAAAGGGGTGCTTCGCTTACGCGAGATTATTGCGGGTACAATCGATTTTATTAGTCGCAATGCA
>DASUFG010000044.1:0-18831 GCA_036274715.1 Agriterribacter sp. | reverse complement strand
GAAGCTCTGCCTGGCAGCCCTGGGTGTGTATATCATTTGCTGTGTTTTGTATTTTACGCAGATCAAGCAATATAACGTAGGAGCGTTGAGCTTGTGGTCCGGGCTTTATTTTTTAATTCCCATACTACTGATATTGGCGATGATTGGGATATACAAAGACACAAAATTGATCAAGAGCATAGACCGTTTACGCTAGCAGGGTAGTATGAGTGCATGCGAGTGGTGCCAGGTTCCTGCAACGGGATCAGCTATAGTAGGGAGGAAAAGCCCTGTATAGCGCAAAATCCAGGGTAATGGATTCTTCCCTTCGTTATTTCAGCCCCAAAGCAACTATTCCCTGCTCAAACACAACATCCACCGGTATTCCTTTTTCCGACAGTTGATCGAGGTCCGATTGCAGGTCGGGTTTAATTACGCTTTTTTCTTTTTGCAACGCTTCCACGCCGGCTTTATCGCCATTACCCTGCAACGTAAGTATAAGCTGACTAAGATCACTAATAGCTGTTTTGAACTTATCGTAATTTACCTGGTAACGCCCTTCTGCTGTTTTCTCAAAAGCCCCTTTTTCCTGGAAGAAATTAAAATTGAGCATATTGGCTTTACCATGATCACTGGCAGCGCCAAACCGCACGGAACGCAGGATACCCGCCATATAGGTAGTATAATAGCTTTCGAGACTTCCGTGCAATTCTCCTTTTTCAACCAATTTGGTGATCATATACAATCCTAAAATATCCGCCTTCGCTTCTTCCAGCCAGGACGACTGTTCCTGCAAAGCGGCACGCACTGTTCCCTTGCCGTTTATGGTTGTTTTAACGCCTAGTCCATGCGCCACTTCGTGAAACATTACATTGGAGAAAAAAGCATCGAATTGAATTTTGGGTAGCTGTGATTTATCAATGAGTTGATCAGCAATCGGCATCAGTATCTTGTCGAATTTGGCGCGCATGGCATTTTTTAATTGTGAGCGCCTGGTGCCTTTCGCTTTTTGTATAGCCTCGTCATTGGGAAGGTTCACTGCAATGGTTTTGGAACCGGAATTGCAATCGCCTGCATAGTAAATAACATCGTATGCATTAAGCTCCGAATCCGTTCCCGGCTTTTCGGCTTTGTATTTTTTTTCAACCGGAAGCCCGTTCTGCAGTTCGGGGAGCATCCCAACAAATTTGGCCAACAACCGGCTCCATTCTTTATCCTTCACCAATAAATACGCTTCAAACGCAGTACGGTAATTGAAAAGTTTATCCTCGTAATTTTCAATGGGACCTATCACAAAATCGATCCCGTTCGTTTTCATGTCGAGCCAGGCTATATCACTGGCGTCATACCGACTGGTAAGCAGTGCTCCGGCGCGGAGTTGTAAATATTTTTTTAACCCGCTGTCTTCGGCCAGTTTCGATGCCTCCATAAGCAACCCGGCTGCCTTTTCCAGTTGCTGTTTATACTCCTCGTGATAAGGTACCGTGTAGAGTTTACCGGTCGCATCTCTTTTTACAACAGAATAATGACCTTTTTTATCCTTCATGTCTGCCCTTTCAAATTCGTCCCTGGTCATGTCTGCCGGGTAAAAATTCGCTCCAGGCGGCTTGGTGCCCACTCCTGCCACAAAAGGGGTGTCGTTATTCAGTCGATCCCAGGGTCCGTAGTTAATGTGTATGAATGCCCGCGTTTTCTCGTCCGTTACGGCATTCAGCAAACTATCCTTATTACCGTATGCCTGCCGCCAGAACAGTTCATCCATAATACCAGCGGCTTCAATAAGCAAGGGCAACATCTGCTTTTCTTTTAGGGTAAGTTGAGACAGGTCGGTGGTGAGCTTTACCTTTTCATAAATCGCTAAACGCTTTGCTGCATAGGAAACGGAAGAGTCTTTTGGAGTTTCTGTTTTAGATTGGGCTTTATTGCTATCGGTGTTGCAGGATAACATTGCGCATATTGTTGCCACTAACAGAAGTCCGTAATAATTTCTCATGATGATTTTTTGAATAGAAGGGTCAAATGTAACAAAACATTAAAATAGGCAGTAAGGTTATTAACATGAATATTTTAGCACCCCGATGAAAAAAAAAGATGCATGAAGAATATTAATAATAACACTATCAAGAATAGAGCGCTATGGCAAACTTCGTGAACGGTAGCTATCCGCTATCATGGGTTTAAATCATACATGACCAAACCACCAGCCATTATATATTCATAAATGGCTTTTAAGGGATTAACTGGAAAAGCGGCATCGCCATCAGTCCAATTTACTGACTGATTGATACCCTGGCAAAAGGAAAACCTATTGTCTTCATATTGACCGGGATTACACGATCGGGGAACCTTTTGCTTAATTATTTTACGCCTTATCGCAATAAATGTTTCCGATCAAAAAATTCATGCATTGTGCCAATTATTTTCATACGCGTTGAACTGATTAATATATCGCGTTTATTTATACTCAATAGTCCGGCTTGCCATTTTCTTCTTTACATTGAGCATTTAACCGAATGAGGATAAGAAGATAATTTATTGATGGCTTACTAATTGGGGTTAATTACATTTGTACAAATAACTATTATGGCAGATCAACAACCGAACCAGCTCAATATTGAAATTTCTGAAGAAATTGCCGAAGGCATTTACGCCAATCTTGCTATTATTACACATAGCCATGCCGAATTTGTGGTAGATTTTGTGAATGTAATGCCCGGCACTCCAAAGAGTAAAGTAAAATCCAGACTCATTCTTACCCCCCAACATGCCAAGCGTTTTATGAACGCATTGATCGATAATGTAAAACGCTTTGAAGCAGCCAACGGAACCATACAGGATATTGAAGAAATACAAATACCCATGAATTTTGGCGGACCAACGGCGCAAGCTTAGACGTAAACCGTGAGTAGTCAGCTTTGAACGATGAAAGAATTACAGATATCTTAGCTCATGCCTGTTTGCTGATAGCTGAAAGCCCTGAAGCGAGAGTCGTGAGCCTTGAGATTTGAGAAGTGAGTAGTGACTTTTAAGCCGATTGCTCATAGCTGTTTGCCGATAGCCCCGAACCGTGACCCGTGAGATTTGAGAGATGAGATTTGAACAAATTGCTGACTGCTCCTTGCTGTAGGCTGATCGCTCACCGCTGTTCGCGGTCTCCTATACTATCCCTTCGTAAACTTCCAGTGCTTTTTGCAAACAATCCATCGCTTTGTTAATGGCATCTACATTCAGCACATAGGCCATGCGCACTTCCTGTTTACCAAGGCCTGCTGTCCCATAGAAGCCACTTGCTGGCGCCATCATAACGGTTTGACCTTCGTAAGAAAAAGATTCCAATATCCATTGGCAAAAATGATCGGTATCGGCTACCGGAAGTTGGACTATCGCGTAAAATGCACCACCGGGGGTGGGACAAAACACCCCCGGAATATTATTCAGCCGTTTTACCAAAGTATCTCTTCTTAATTGGTATTCAGCCTTCGTGGCATCAAAATAATCGGGTGGTAAATCGAGGGCAGCTTCCCCTGCAATTTGTCCGAAGGAAGGTGGGCTAAGTCTTGCCTGTGCAAATTTCAAAACGGTATCCAATACCTGTTTGTTACGGGTAATCAATGTGCCAATCCTTGCCCCGCATGCACTATACCGCTTTGAAATGGTGTCCATCACAATCACGTTGGAATCAACGCCTTCCAAACTCATCGCACTGAAATGTGTTCCCGAATAGCAAAACTCACGGTAAGCCTCATCCGAAAAAAGATAGAGTCCATGCCTTTGCACTATTGTTTTTAATGTTTCCAATTCTTCCCGGCTGTACAGGTAACCGGTGGGGTTATTCGGATTACAGATGAAGATGGCTTTGGTACGTCCCGTTATTTTGGCTTCAAGCGCTGAAATAGGTGGAAGTGCAAATCCGTCTTTAATTTGAGCGGTAACCGGCACCACTTTCACACCTGCTTCCACCGCAAATCCGTTGTAGTTTGCATAAAAAGGCTCGGGAATAATCACTTCATCCCCGACATCGAGACAACTCATCATACCAAACAATATCGCTTCGGAGCCGCCCGTAGTTACAATAATTTGGGTGTGGTTAACATCAATGCCCACATTTTTATAATAACCGACCAACTTACGGCGATAACTTTCATTGCCCGCGCTATGACTGTACTCCAATACCTTAAAAGTGGAATGACGTACGGCATCCAGCACCTGTGATGGTGTTTCAATATCGGGCTGGCCAATATTCAAATGAAATACCTTAATGCCTCTTTGCTTGGCCGCCTCCGCAAAAGGAACCAATTTCCGGATGGGCGATGCCGGCATCAACTGCCCACGTTGGCTGATGGATAACATATAGCAAATATAGAAAACCCCTTACAGTAAATAAAAAGATGTGGTATCATCAACCGATTGTACATTCCTGATTTGACTTTTGCCCTTTCGTTTTTCAACTCTACCTTTGCGCCATGCAAATATTAGATGGCAAGCTTGTAGCACAAGCGGTAAAAGACGACTTGAAACAAAAGGTAGAGACGTTAAAAAAACAAGGCAAAAAAGCGCCGCACCTGGCGGCTGTTTTGATAGGTAACAATGGTGCCAGCGAAACCTATGTGGCCTCCAAAGTAAAAACCTGCGAAGAATTAGGATATCAATCTACACTCATCCGTTTAGAAGATCAGGTTGAAGAAAGCGTGCTGCTGCAAAAAATAGCCGAACTGAACAGCGACAGCAGCATTAACGGGATATTGGTTCAATTACCCTTGCCGAAACAGATTTCGGAAGAAAAAGTGATCAATGCCATCCTTGCCGATAAGGATGTAGATGGGTTTCACCCGTTAAACATCGGCAAAATGGTGCAGGGGCAAGCCGCTTATAGTCCGGCAACACCTTATGGCATTTTATTGTTGCTGGAACACTATAAAGTTCAAACGAAGGGCAAACATGCTGTGGTTATTGGCCGAAGCAATATTGTTGGCCGGCCGATCAGTATATTGCTCAGCCAGAACACACCCACCGGAAATTGTACCGTTACCTTATGCCACTCGCATACCGCCAATTTAAAAGAACTATGCCTGCAGGCCGATATCATCATAGCCGCACTGGGCAAACCGGAATTTCTTACGGCCGACATGGTGAAAGAAGGCGCTGTTGTAATTGACGTAGGCATTACCCGGGTGGAAGATAACACTAAAAAAAGAGGCTATGCCATTAAAGGCGATGTGCACTTTGAATCGGTAGCGCCTAAATGCAGTTATATTACTCCCGTTCCCGGGGGAGTGGGCGCCATGACCATCGCGGCGCTGATGCAGAATACCTATTTGGCGAATACCCTGCAGGGATAGGAGCAGTGAAAAATGAAGAACGGCCGTTGACCCGATTGTTACACCATGACTGAGAGAAAGTCCCCAGGAGAAAACAGAAAATGAAAACTTGGATGGTATTTTTAGATAGCATTATATATTGGTAATGCAACCGTTTGTCCGTTTCTCAAAATGAAAGGATTGCTTTAATCCATTTAATTACCTGCACACTTTCAACATAAACTGCGTCTTACAATTCCCGCATGAAAAGGATTTTGCCCGCCATTGTTATTGCTCAATTTTTTTGTACCTCGTTGTGGTTTGCCGGTAATGCGATCATGCCGGACCTCATGAAAAACTTCGATGTTGATCAAAGTTTTTTGGCAAACCTTACCAGCTCCATACAATTCGGTTTTATTGCCGGCACATTCCTTTTTGCATTACTTACTGTACCAGATCGCTTTTCTCCTTCGCTGGTGTTTTTTGTATGCTCCATCATTGCCGGGCTATTCAATCTTGCCCTTAGCACCAGTGGCATTTCCGCACCCGCATTATTGTTATGCCGCTTTTTCACCGGCTTCTTCCTGGCCGGCATTTATCCCGTAGGCATGAAGATAGCCGCGGATTATTATCAAAAGGGCCTCGGAAAATCGCTGGGATTTTTAGTGGCTGCATTAGTGCTGGGAACAGCATTCCCGCATTTACTCAAAAGTATCGGCAAAGCACTTCCCTGGAAATACGTGATCTATTCCACTTCGGCACTGTCGGCTTTGGGCGGACTTATTATTTTAATGTTGGTTCCCGATGGGCCATTTAGAAAGCCCGGGCAAAACCTAAAACTCACGGCCTTTGCTTCAGGGTTTAGAAATAAAAATTTCAGGTCGGCTTCATTGGGATATTTTGGACATATGTGGGAGTTGTATTCTTTTTGGGCATTTGTTCCGGTAATGTTAACCACCTATAATAATGTTCAACAAAACAACCTGGATGTTTCATTGCTATCTTTCCTCATCATGGCGTCCGGTAGCATTGCGTGTGTAGTGAGTGGCATATTTTCTCAACATTTTGGCGTAAAGAAAGTCGCCACCATTTCATTGTTTTTATCCTGCCTCTGCTGCCTGCTTTCTCCATTCTTTTTAGTCGGCAGCCCACCGTTGGTGTTGGTGGCATTCCTGGTGTTTTGGGGATTAGTAGTGATTGCCGATTCGCCCCTGTTTTCAACACTGGTGGCGCAAAATATAGCCGAACAATCGCGGGGAACAGCGCTTACTATTGTAAATTGTATCGGGTTTTCTATTACCATTATAAGCATCCAAATAACCAAGGTATTGTTGGGCCATATCAATAACCGGTATATTTATATGCTACTCGCGGTCGGACCTGTAGTTGGACTTGCCGCTTTACTTAAAAACAAAGAAAACAGAACTTAGCTACTTATCAATCAATATTCGAACGGCAACGGGTTATGACTTATCTTTGCGTCATTTTCTGAACAAAAAATTGATTTACCCGTTTTGCAAACTGTAGTGAACATACCGGCACAAACCCTTCCCGTAATGGAAGCATTCTACACCCTGCAGGGGGAAGGTACCCACCAGGGAAAAGCCGCATATTTTATTCGTTTGGGCGGTTGCGATGTGGGTTGTGTGTGGTGCGATGTAAAAGATAGCTGGAATGCCGATGCCCACCCTAAACTCAGCATTGATGCTATCGTAAAAACGGCATTGGAGGCCATTCCACAAAATCATCAACAGGCGGGCAACAACCATGTAATTGCAGTAATAACTGGTGGAGAACCACTGTTATATGACCTTGAACCCCTCACCTTATCGCTGCGAAACGCCGGATTTCGTACGCATATTGAAACCTCGGGCAGCAGCAAAATGAGCGGTGTATGGGATTGGATATGCATTTCTCCCAAAAAATTCAAAGCGCCGTTGCCTCAAAATCTTTCCCTTGCGCATGAACTGAAAATCATTGTTTACAATAAATCGGATTTTGCCTGGGCCGAAAAATTCGCGGCACTAATGAATGAAGATTGCAAGTTATACCTGCAACCCGAATGGAGCAAGGCGGCAACGGTTACCCCATTAATTATCGACTATATTAAAGCAAACCCACAATGGCAGCTGAGCCTGCAGGTGCATAAGTATGTGAATATACCGTAGGAGAGGATTTGAGATTGGAGATTTTATATTTGAGATTGGATTCGTTCTCTTTGTGTTTTATTTGTTATTTATGTTTTGAATTTTGGTGCTTACTCTCCTTGGTCATCACATCCTTCATAATAATGGCAGCGTGTTCCCTGGAGTTTTCAATAAACCAGCTGTGTGTATCCATACCGCCGCATACCACACCGGCTAAGTAAATGTTCTTCTTATTCGTTTCCATGGTTTCGGGGTTGTACTCGGGTTTAAGTTTTTCATCGTCCGACAAGCGAATACCGGTTTTTTTCAAAAAATCAAACTGGGGCTGGTAGCCCGTCATGGCAATTACATAATCGTTGGGTATAGTAACAACCCCTTCGGGGGTTTGTATATCTACCCTGTTTTCGTAAATGGCAGCTAATGTAGAATTGAAGAACGATTTGATACTTCCCTCCGCAATTCTATTCTCGATATCCGGTTTTACCCAATATTTTACTCTTTTACCTATTACATTATCCCTTACTACCATGGTTACTTCAGCGCCTTTGCGAAAAGTTTCCAAAGCAGCATCCACCGCCGAATTATTAGCGCCTACCACTACCACTTTCTGCATGGCATAAAAATGAGGTTCTTTATAATAATGGGTTACTTTGGGTAAATCCTCTCCAGGAATATTCATTAGCACGGGTATATCATAAAAGCCGGTTGCCAGTACGATATATTTTGTTTGATACCTTGCTTTGGAAGAGACTACCTCATAGTGCTCATTGTTTTTTTTAATAGATTCAACCTTTTCCTGTAAATGTATCTCCAGGTGATTGGACAATGTGGCACGGCGATAATATTCGAGTGCTTCGTTGCGGGTAGGTTTAACCGATATGGAAACAAATGGTATCCCTCCTATTTCTAACCGTTCCGAAGTGGAAAAAAAGGTCATATTGTACGGATAGTTGTACAGCGAGTTGACCAAACAGCCCTTCTCAAGAATACAGTACTGTAAACCAGCTTTTTGGGCTTCCAATGCGCAGGCTAACCCAATGGGACCACCGCCAACAATAATCATATCATACATAGTGCAAGAAACAATTTAAATGAAAAGGTAATTCGGGCAACCGGGGTGCAAAGGTATGTGGGTAACCGGCGAGCAGTTTTTCATATAAGAATCTAACCCATTTATCAAAATCACCCCATCAGCATTTATGTTTTCCTTCGTTGATCAGTATCAATGCAAATATGGCATAATTAATAATATCGTAATAATTAGCGTCGATGCCTTCGCTGATCAGGGTTTTGCCCTGGTTGACCAATATTTGTTTGATCCGCAGTAATTTGGTTAAGATAAGATCCGTAAAACTTTCCTGGCTCATCTCGCGCCAGGCTTCACCATAATCGTGATTTTTATTTTCCATTAATGTGCGGGCATTGTCGATTATTGAATCGTATAACCGCTGCACCACGGGAATTTCCAGTTCCTCCGCCTGTACTGCCTCCAGTTCCATTTGCATCAACCCCACCACCGCATAATTGAGAATGCCTTTGAATTCTGAAGTAATATCATCGTCAATTTTTTGAGAGCCATTTTCCTGGATGGTGCGTATCCGTTTAGCTTTAATATAAATCTGGTCAACAATAGAAATCGTTCTCAATACCCGCCAGGAAGTACCATAATCCTGTGCTTTCTTTAAGAAAATATCCCTGCATGATTTTACCGCAAAATTGTATTGTTCAATCGTAGTCATTATATAGCTGCGCATTTAATATGGGAAGAACTATTTTTGTTTAAGCTGAAGTTTCAAAAATAAGCCGAAAACAAATAATGTACACGTTAAACTGCAAAGGCCGTTTGCTGGTGATGGATAAACCATGGGTAATGGGCATTATTAATACCACACCCGATTCTTTTTACGAAAAAAGCAGAAAGCAGGAAATGGATGAGATATTGCAGGTTGCGGAAAACATGATACAGGAGGGCGCAGATATTTTAGATATTGGCGGGCAAAGTACGCGACCGGGTAGTACGAGAATAAGTATACAGGAAGAAATTGACCGAACCGCGCCGGCTATTGAACATATTATGCATGAATTTCCGGGAGCACTTGTTTCAATAGACACGTTTTCCTCCGGTGTAGCGAAAGCGGCTGTAAAGGCCGGCGCCGCTATTATAAATGACATCAGTGCGGGAAATATGGATGGCGAGATGATTTCTACTGTGGCGTCTTTACACGTTCCGTATATCTGTATGCATATGCAGGGTACACCCGATACCATGCAAAAAAATCCCCGGTACGAAAATGTCACAGAAACCGTGCTGGATGAGTTGATTCGTAAGGTTGACCAATGCCGGAAGGCGGGTATTCACGACATTATCATTGACACGGGATTCGGCTTTGGGAAAAATATTCCCCAGAATTTCTCCCTGCTTAAAACATTGAGCGCATTCAGGATTATTGACCGCCCGTTAATGGTAGGTCTTTCACGGAAATCAACCATCTATAAAACCCTTCATACCACAGCAGACCAGGCCTTAAACGGTAGTACGGTTTTACATACGATTGCTTTAATGAATGGCGCCGATATACTTCGGGTGCACGATGTGAAAGCGGCGAAGGAAACGGTGGATCTTTTTATGGCCTACAGGAATGCGTAAATAAAAACGGACAAGCCACAGAAGTAGCCTGTCCGTAGAAATGCATTATTTGCTATCCCTTCTTATCGAGATTTATTAAGGTTGATGTGGTGTCAAAGCCGGCGGAGCTTGTGGCGCTGCTGCATCTTTTACATCCAACACTTCTATTTCAAATATCAGGCTGCTGTTGGGTTTTATCTTACCCGAACCCTGCGTTCCATATGCCAGTACCGAAGGAATGAATAACCTGCCCTTCGCTCCTTTTCCAAGCTGCCTTAAGCCGTCGTCGAATCCCCTTATAGAGCCCCCGGCGCCTAATGTAAGCGTATAGGGCTCGGTATGGTTAAATGAAGTATCCACATTGCTGTCGAACACCGTGCCATCCAATAATTTTCCGGTGTATTTCACCGACATGGATTGACCATCCTTTGCAGGTTCTCCACCTGCTTCCTGGATCTCAACGTAGGTGCCTTTTTCAGTTTTTGTCGCTTTAATATTGTTATTAGCAATATAATCCTGCAGGGTCTTATCGTCTTTTACCGCCTGGGCAATGGCGTGAATAGAATCCTGCTCACGGAATTTCTGCACTTCTTTGGTAAAATCTGCCTGGGCGCTATCCGCCTTTAAAATACCCAGAATTTTAAAAGTAGTGAACAGGTATTCACCTTTCTTAAATTCCTTGGGCATCATTGCCATTCCGCCTTTAAAAACACTATCTGTAAGGATGCGGGTTACCACGCTATCGCCTATTCTTACCTGCTTAAATACTTCATAATATTCTTTGGGTAACTGGGAGCTGTCTACCGGTTGGTATTGAGGCGGTTGACTGTAGGTATCTTTCATTGTGGAATCCTTATACTTTTGGGCAAAATGAAATTTCATTACCTCCCCATAGGCGATTGGCGATCCCTTACCATTGCTGATAATTTTATATTCCAATCCATTTGCCAATTTTTGATAGGCGCCACTCCCGCCATTGCAGGAACCCAACCCGAAGGCCAAAGCTACTCCGGATACTAACCATGTTATTTTCTTCATCGTTGTGCTTGTTGTAATTTTTGAGTTTATTATTATTGTAATTGTGATGCGTTTTCTTTTATGGCTGCTTCGAACGTTTTAATGGTATCATTCAGCGAATCTGTACTTCTTCCGCCCGAAGCATTAAAGTGCCCACCGCCGTTAAAATATTTCCGGGCAAAGCTGTTTACATCCACATCGCCCTTACTGCGGAACGACCATTTGCGTTCTTCATCGCGGTCAATAACCAGCGCTGAGAGTTTTATACCCTGTATGGTAAGCGGGTAGTTTACCAATCCTTCTGTATCGCCTGTTCTGATGTTAAACTTCAGCAGGTCGCTTTTAGGTATCGCTATCAAAGCCGCATTGTACTCATAAAATATCTCCATGCGGTGTAATAATATATGTCCAATAAAACGCAACCTGTCTTCCAGGAAATTATCATATAAATGTTCGTGAACGATGGAGTGCTGCAATCCTTTTCGTTTTAAAGCAGCAACCATTTCGTGCACCTCGGGCGACGTAGCAGGAAAGCGGAAAGATCCTGTATCGCCAATTATGCCAGCGTAAAGACAGGCAGCTATATCCTCATTAATCAACGATTCATTGCCCGATTCTTTAATTAAATCATAAACCATTTCTGAAGTGGAACTCTTTGATGTATCGCTGATGCCATAGTCAAAAGCTCCGGTTTCGGGTTGTTGGTGATGATCAATCAGTATTTTCACACATTTCAGTTCCGCAATCTTCGGTGCCAGGTTTTTAGTGCGGTGCAAGGCATTAAAATCAAGGCAAAACAACAACTCTGCGGTATTCAGGGCAGTAATGGCTTTTTCGGCCGATGCCTCAAAATCGATCACCCCTTTAGCACCCGGCATCCATTTTAAAAAATCCGGCCAATTGGTTGGAGAAATAACGGCAACCTCATGACCCATTTGTAACAATACCCCAGCCAGTGCCAAAGAAGAACCCAATGCATCGGGATCGGGTTTCTGGTGCATAGTAATAACTATACTGCGCGGGGTACTGAGTAATGGATAAATTTCCCGGATGGATTTCATACAAAGCCGCAAAAATCATCTATAATATGCATTCAGTCAAATATTTTTTGCAAAGCCGCATAACCGCTATCCACGAATATCGGTGCAGGGCCATGAAAAATGAATTTGCATCGTCCTCACTTTCATGCTTAGAACATCGCTTCAACACCAATCAAAACAAATTCACAATGTTAGCATTCCGCACGGGTTCACAGCTATGGATATTAGGGTAAACCATTACCTTTGCTGCCCTAAAGAAAAAAATATGAGCAATATTACTTTTACCATGATCAAACCTGATGCTTTTTCAAACGGGCACACAGGAGCCATTTTAGACCAGATCATTAAGGCCGGCTTTCGCATTGTAGCTTTAAAACTTACAGCACTTTCAGAAGATAAAGCAGGAGCGTTTTATGCTGTACATAAACAACGACCCTTTTTTGGGGAACTGGTGGAATTTATGAGTAGCGGACCCATAATTGCTGCCATCGTGGAAAAAGATAACGCGGTGGAAGACTTTCGTAAATTAATTGGCGCCACCGATCCTGCTAAAGCGGAAGCAGGCACTATTCGTCAGCTCTTCGCCGAAGATTTAGGAAGAAATGCGATCCATGGTAGTGATAGCGATGAAAATGCAGCCATTGAAGGAGCCTTTTTCTTTAGCCATTTAGAAAAATATTAAGTGTAAATACTTATGCATATTGTTCTTATATGGTAAAACCTGACAAAAGAAATTTTAAAATTAGAAGTTTGGCATAATCTTAGTTATAGCTATAATATCTTTCTCAAGGGTTTAGGGTTGAAACTAAAGGGGGCTCATTTCCATGAGCCTCAATTTTTTGCCCATACCCAACACCCGCCCATACCAAATCAGTTCATTCCCGGTTTTATCTTTACCTATTATTCTTCTACCACCGCTTCCTCTCCATACATCTGGCTTTTATATTCCAGGGACGGAGATGTAATGAAGGGCCCTATATGAAGCGACTCCCATTTTTTATCTACCGCTTCAATGGTGTCATCATCCGCCACGATAATATTTGGCCAATCCCGTTGAAAATCGTCCCATTCTTTTGTCTTACGCGTGCCATCCAGGCCCAAACAGCAAAATACTTTTCCCGGCTGGGTGACAGAAGGTTGCTCAAACAAAATATGGTCTCTTTTGGGATCGAGGTTATTGCAAAACCTCCACAGGGCTGCCGCCAACTTGCCCGGGTTAACATTATATTCCACATATAAAATCATTTTCACGGTTTCAATACCGGTTATGGTGGTGCAAATGCGTTGATGCAAATCCCTGATATGGCCTTTCTTATTTTTCTTTACCGCAATTATTAAACAAGGAATATCAAGATCGGGCAGCGAAGTATTAATCTGCGATATTTCAGGAAATGCGGAAATCAATTCCTCCCTTACCAGTTTTTCATGCGTTGGTTGCAGTTGATATTGCTCATTGGACTCCTCTTCCATCTTTTGCGTTCCGTCAATACACATTTTTCCGCCAAAGCCCATTTTGCTGCAACTATGATCCAGCACATCCATGGGCCCGGTAGCAAAAAAAACGTCTGTGGATACATCCAGGTTCCTGAATACCTGCTGCGCCAAACTTTTATAATCCTGGATATTGGCATGTTCATCAGCAATGACCAATATCTTATTAAACATCATTTGCCCGGCACCCCACATGGCATACATTACTTTTTGCCCCTGGCCGGCAAAATCCTTTTTTATTTTGGCAATGACGAGGTTATGAAAAACGCCCTCCACCGGCATTTCCATATCCATGATTTCCGGAACCATGGTCATTTTAATGGGTGCGAGGAAGATCCTTTCAGTGGCTTTGCCCAGCCAGGCATCTTCCTGGGGCGGTATTCCCACAATAGTAGCCGGGTAAACGGGGTTTCTTTTATGGGTAATGCAGGTTACATGAAAACGCGGATACCAGTCGGGAAGTGAATAATAACCGGTATGATCGCCAAAGGGACCTTCCCAAATCTGCTCTTCATCAGGTTCCACATACCCTTCAATAATAAAATCAGCATCTGCAGGAACCTCCAGTTCGGGCTGTGTGAGGCATTTTACCAGTTCCACTTTTTTCTTCCGTAAAAAACCGGCCAACATATATTCATCTACATTTTCGGGTAACGGAGCGGTGGCCGAATAGGCGTAAACCGGGTCGCCACCCAGGGAAACAGCCACAGGCATGCGCCTTCCAAGTTGTTTATACCCGTTGTAATGTTTTGCCGATACCTTATGTTTATGCCAATGCATGCCGGTAAGCGTGGGTCCAAATACCTGCATCCGGTACATTCCCACATTGCGGATACCTGTGTTTATATCTTTGGTATGAATAACAGGCAGGGTTACGAAGGGTCCGCCATCCTTAGGCCAACAGGTAATTACCGGCAGTTTACCCAGGTTGGGTTCCTGCATCACCACTTCCTGGCATACCCCTCTCCCATTTTTTACTTTGGGCATCCAGGATGCAAATTGCCCGAGTTTAGGCAACAGGTTAAGCTTGTCCAGTATACTCTCTTTCGGTTTGGTAAGTAGTTTGAAAAGCGATTCAATTTCTTTTGCCACATCGTTGAGCTGGCTAACGCCCAGCGCCATGCACATTCTTTTTTCGCTGCCATAGGCATTCATCAGCACAGGAAAATCGTAACCTGTGTTTTCAAACAATATCGCTTTACCGCCATTGCCGCTTTTACTGATGCGATCTGTGATTTCTGCCATCTCCAGGTGTGGGTTTACATAGGTACTCACCCGTAACAACTCGCCCGATTTTTCTAATGCGTCAATAAACTCCTGTTGATTCTTATATGCCATGGCTACAGTTATTTTACCTCAAAGATAAAGCATGTGCGCGCAGCCAATAGACATAAAAAAATCCCGCTGCGACCAGCGGGAACTAAAACCAAAACATGAGAAACTAAACCAATAATGAATTTGAAATTTTACATTTTTCATTTGAGATTATGCGCCCGGTTTGAAACCTTAATTCCGGCTAGTTGCCCTGCCCAACCCTGTTTATTTCGTCTGATACACCTGTAGCTCTTTTGCGCGACGGAGCAACCGTATTTTTCCCGAATCTATATGTGAGGCTCGCGAAAACCTGCCGGCTGTCCCAACGGTTGGCTATATTTACATCCACATCTCCATACCGGGTATGACCCCCGAATTTTTGCCAGCCAAACGGATCACGGAAATTGAGCTTTACCGTGGCTTTATCTTTCAGCATTGATTTTTGCAAACCGATACTCATCTGGTACATGGGGTCCATTACAATCAGTTGATCTACTGTTTTAGACCTGTAAAATCCACTCAGCTCGGCTGAAAATCCTTTAGCGATGGTAAAGCTGTTTGTAATATTAATCATATACGCGGTATAAGAAAGATCAATAATATCCGTATTGTATTCCCCCTCGTAATGGTTATTGTATACATTTAAAAACAAATTGGTGCTGAACCATGGCGCCCATTTAAACGGGGCAGTAACAGACAATCCAATATTGCGGAATGTGCTGATATTTTCGGTGGTCGCGTAGGTTATTTTTTTGTCGGTTTCCTGCCTGATAATTTCGGAAATGACATCCGTTGTTTTGCTATAATTCAATGTGGCAATATACTTTCCTTTAAACGCATTGCTTAACTCAAAATTCTGCGTAAACTGCGGAAGCAAATAGGGATTACCCTTACGATAGGTTAACGAGTCAAGGAAATAAGTAAAAGGATTCAGGTTTTCATAATTGGGCCGGGTCACTCTTCGGCTATAGGAAAGCGTGAGCTGGTTGTTTTTGTTCAACGTGTAGCTCAAAAAGGCTGAAGGAAACAGGTTGGTGTAATGCCTTGTAAACGAAGAATCATTGGTTACCTGCCGCCCTTTAGTATTGGTATTTTCGGCCCTTAATCCTGCCTGCACGCTCCATCTATCGTTAAACTTTTTATTGACATTCAGGTAGGCCGCATTTATATTTTCTTCATAAATAAAATGATTCGATCTTGAATCCTCTACCCAGGTGTCGTCGCTGAAGCGCATGTAGTCGACCACGTTATTGTTCTTCACAAAATTGGTCTTAACACCGGCTTCAATTTTAGCGTTTCCACGTAATGGATGAACATAGTCTGACTTAAAGGAATAGATGTCTATAAGCGATGGAAGGTACCCCTTTAGCAGCACCGGGTTTCCTGTTTTGTTGCCTAAATGATCCTGCACGTCGGTGCTGAGCAACATGTTGTTTACATTGTTATATTTCACATAGTCAATATCCATTGAAATTTCCCTGCCCGTGCTGTCGAATGTATGTTTATAATTGATGTTGCCGGCGTAGTTCCGGAAAACAAGATGATTGCCGGAAGTGGAATACAAGCCGGATTGAAGCGACCCATCGGGATTATAAATATTGGAAACCGTTACAGGTAAAAAGTTACCGAAAAAACCGAAGCCTGTAAATACCACGCCAACAACATTCTTGCTGTTGATATAATAATCAGCACCCAGTTTAAAATTGTGGTTTTTGCTGCTTCCTGTAAAGATAGTGTTCAGGTCGGCGGATGAATTCAGGCTACCATCGGCATTGTAAAAATTTCTTTTCAGGTTCAGTTCATTTCTTCTTTCACCATAATTGGGGTTATAATTGGCAAAGAGATTGATCTTATTTTTTCTATAATTGAGATTGATACTGTTCTGCGTCCTGGGCTGAACATATACCACGTCTCCTTTGGGAAAAAAACCAACACCTGCTCCGAGCGTAATATTGCCATTAAAACCGGTTTTTAAGCTCTTTTTGGTTTTAATATTAATAATACCCGCATTACCTGCTGCATCGTATTTGGAAGACGGGTTAGTCATGATCTCAATCTGGTCTATAGCAGACGCCGGCGTGTTTTTCAGTAAATTGGCGAGATCGCCCGCGGCAAGGTAAGTCGGTTTTCCATCCATCATCACTACAATCCCGGCTTTACCTTTCAAACTGATGTTGCCATCATTATCCACCGTAATCCCTGGCGACTTCTCCAATACTTCCATTGCGGTGGCTCCGGCATTGGTTGGCGAAGCATCTACATTCACCACCAGCTTATCAACTTTTTGTTCTATCAGGGGCTTTTGGGCAGTGATCACTACCGCTTTCATTTCTTTGCTTTCCCTAACTATGCTGGTAGTACCGATGTGGGTAGAGGCGTTTGCCGAGGAAATGCTGAATAAAGGGGTATACTTTTTCTCAAATCCAACAGCGCTGACCTGCACCAAAAAATCACCATAGCCAGGGGAAACCAATTCAAATTGACCATTTTTATCGGTCAATTCAATTTTTATTACACTGGAATCTTTGGCTGCTAAAAGTGAAACAGTGGCCGCCTCGATAGGTTTGCCTTCGTTTTTGACCACTCCTGTTATTTTTGAGATTTGCTGAGTTTGCCCCTGGAGAAGGTAGATGCTGCAATTAGCCAATACCAGGAGCGTTAAAAGTTTTTTCATTACAGTTTATTTTGACTTGATGATTACCCTGCGAAACTAAGGTACTTTGCAATGCATAGAACATAGTTTTGCATTGACCGGTCAAAATAAATGATAGCTGGCAATACCAAGTACTATCAAGATAACTTTAGCAAATGATAATTTACACGCACGAATTGATGAAATTGATGTAACCGCAGTTATGTAGCGGATTTGGAAGGAGGCGCCTGATTTCGAACCCAAAAGAAGAGTGCGATACCTGTTATTATTAAACAGGTGGAAATAATCTCTGCCTGGGTGGGATGAAAGCCCATGATACTATATTTGGTGTTGACGCGTATCTTTTCCACAAAAAACCGCTCCAATCCATTTAATACCAAATAAATAGCAAACATCTGGCCAGGTATGATTATTTTTTTTCGCAGGCCCAGCAGTAGCCCAAACAGCAGTAAACAAGCAATGGTTTCGTAAAAAGGTGTAGGGAAAACAGGCACAGGCAAGGCATTGCAATGATCGCCGGCGCAACCATCCAACTTAAATCCCTGTTCATTTACATTGTGGGGATAAGCGTAGGCTACCATCCATGTTGGAATAAAAGAAGGCGCCTTCACGTGGATACGCGGCACACTATCGTTACCAAATTCGGCCAGGTAAATGGTCTTATTCCTGTCTATTGTTTTATCAAAATCACCGGCACCCGCTAAAACAGCCTTGCCGGTTGATGTGTCGGCGATGTAGGCGCTGTTTAAAATGCCCCAATCGCCATCGCCGCTCACCTGGCAGCCAATCCTACCCAGGGCATAAGCCAGCATTAAAGTGGGCGCCGCGGCATCAACCAGGTGGCGGATGCTTATTTTCTTTTTACGGGCAAACCACAAAATAGCCGCGGTAGCACAAATCAAACCACCATAAAAGGTAAGTCCGCTCGGCGATAATAGGTTCTCGACCGGATTTTGGATAAACCGGTTCCAATTCTCAAGGTTATCGAAAATTTTGGCACCAATAAATCCAAAAATTGCTGCATAAATGGTAATGTCGCCTACCCTTTCATGCGGCCAAATCCGGATTTTCCTATTCTCTGGTTTAGCGAGTTTTTGTTTTCCTTTTTCACGGTATTTCAATCCTGCAAAAATGAGTGCCAGCACAATGCCGCCTCCAATGCTTCCTTTGCCCGAAAAAATATAATCCTGTGGAGAAATTTGCTCGTGATTCAAAAAAATACCCAATGCTTTGTACCCCACGATAAACCCTAACAACGCGTTAATTA
>DASUFG010000043.1:0-4827 GCA_036274715.1 Agriterribacter sp. | reverse complement strand
TTGTTTTCAATACTTGGTTCAAGCGAGTTGCAGGACTGTTTTTATCGGGGAGAAATTTAGAAATAAATTGCCGATACGCTTGCCGGCCTGCCATTTCCCTGGCGGTTCAATAGCAGCAAACACGCCATCGGCGTTAAAAGTTTCTATATTATTTCTTTGTTTTGTATGTTCCCCCTGATGAACTCTATATTTGACCCGATGCTAAAAATGGGCTCATAATGTGCTCAATGTGGGTGATTCATACCGCCACCAGCCGGAACTACCGGCCAATAGTCCCGGCGGCAAGTCTTTATAGTGCCTGGCTTTGCAATGCCGGGAAGGTATAATAGTAAAGCGGCAAGTGCAAAACATTGCCAATCAAACTGAAAATTCTTCTACGATGTCAGCTTAGGGGTGTGGTATTTAAGGTCATTGTGTACCTGTAATGACTGTAATTGAATCACCCAACTGGGATGCCGGGTTGCCTTATTGCAGCTAACGGTCATAGTTTCACTCCATTATTCGTGCCTGTTGTACCCAATACTTTTCATACATCTTAACGACATCATTTGTTACAATCACTCCTGGTTTAAGCCAGTGTAACCTTTGTTACCATACACCAAAATGGTAATTGACACCTTTGCTTCCGGATAAAACATATATTATGGAAATTTTTGGATTTGTACTGGCAGCATTGGTGGGTATTTCATTAGGGTTAATAGGTGGTGGCGGTTCTATATTAACTGTCCCGATACTTGTGTACGTAATGGGTGTTAATCCTATACTTGCTACCTCGTATTCGTTATTCATTGTTGGTTCTACTTCTATGGTAGGCGCATTCAACAACTGGCGAAAAGGGCTTGTACAAATAAAAACTGCCCTTCTTTTTGGGCTCTCCTCTATCAGCACGGTATTTTTTACACGTAAATTTATTATCCCGGCTATCCCTAAGCATATTTTAACCATT
This sequence comes from Agriterribacter sp., assembly GCA_036274715.1. GTDB lineage: Bacteria > Bacteroidota > Bacteroidia > Chitinophagales > Chitinophagaceae > Agriterribacter. The sequence goes on along the minus strand of DASUFG010000043.1, from coordinate 3,881 downwards.
GGAAGATTTGAGTTAACGGAAAGTATTTTAACAATGGTATTATTTGCTATCCTGATGCTGGTGGCATCTATTGCTATGATTAGAAACGGGAATAAAGAAGAAGAGGAACAAACGGCCGACAGCATAAAAAATAAAAACCATAAAAAAATCAACATGCCTAAGTTGTTGCTTTATGGCGTGGCCATAGGGTTGGCAACTGGTTTATTAGGCGCCGGAGGCGGATTTTTATTAATTCCGGCATTGGTATTATTGGTTGGATTACCCATGAAAGAGGCCGTAGGTACCTCGCTGTTGATCATTGCTTTAAACTCTTTGATCGGATTTACCGGCGACTTAGGGCATTTTGTAATGGATTGGGTATTCCTTGCAAAAATAACGGGCATTGCTGTGGCAGGAATTTTTGTTGGCGGTTATATCAGCAAGAAAATTGATGGCGAAAAACTTAAGAAGACCTTTGGATGGTTTGTTTTAATAATGGGTATCTACATACTGGTTAAAGAGATATTTTTAAAGTAAAAAAATGGAAAATAAAACAGAAACCCAAAAATGTTGCGTGGTTACCTGCGATTTGGAGTTAGGTGAAACATATTGGAACAATCAATATAATGCGAATGCTATGGGATGGGATTTAGGAGAAGTATCACCGCCATTAAAAGCATATATAGACCAGTTGCAAAACAAAAACCTTCGGATATTAATACCGGGATGTGGTAATACTTACGAGGCAGCGTATTTATTGCAACAGGGATTTACTGATATTACGGTAATTGACATTGCGCCAACTTTGGTGGAAAACCTAAAGCAGAAATTTAAAGGCAATAAGAAAATAAGTATTATCCAGGGAGATTTTTTTGCTCACACGGGTGAATATGATTTAATCCTGGAGCAAACATTTTTTTGTGCTATTCATCCGTCACTTCGTCAAGCCTATGTAGCTAAAGCCAATGAACTGCTTGCGGCTGATGGTAAATTAGTGGGCGTTTTGTTTGATAAGGAGTTCGAACATGAAGGACCTCCATTTGGCGGATGTAAATGTCAATACATTCCGTTGTTTGAAAATTATTTCCGTTGCAAAACATTTGAGCCCTGTTATAATTCATTTATAAAAAGAGCAGGAACGGAGTTATTCATTATACTTTCCAGGCGGTAACATATATAACCATCGTGATTCAATATAACCCATGTTACAATCGCCTTCATACATCTGAACTTTACAGGCGTGCTGTTTGAGTTTCCGGTGGTGGCCGATATCAGCATCAGTGTGTCGAACCTATATGGAATGCTGCAACGCAGCGAAAAGGTAATTGTACCATCTGCACCAAAAACAATAGAAGCTTTGTCAGACAGCAAGAAGAGTGACCTGGATAAGGTAGATTGGTATTTGGCTAAAAGCTGGTAACCGCGATGATAACTTGTAATAGAAAGGCTGCTTACAGGCAGTCTTTTTTGCTTTAACGGGCTACCTGTTGTTACCATTGTTACACGTTGGTTCAAGTGTAACCAATGTTACCGTCCGGGGTAAAAAGACTTACCATATTTGCATAACAATTAAATTAAAAACTCAAAAAAAGATAACTATGTTTTTTCAACACATTTACGACAAAAGCCTTGCACAAGCCAGTTATTTCATTGGCTGCCAAAAGGCAGGGGTTGCCGCGGTTATTGATGCCAAACGGGATGTGGATACCTACCTGGAAATTGCAAAAGCCAATAACATGAGGATCACCCACATTTTTGAAACACATATTCATGCCGATTTTTTGGCAGGTTCAAGAGAGTTGGCTGCACTTACCGGTGCTGAATTATACCTGAGTGATGAAGGCGGCGAAGGTTGGCAATATGAATTTCCCCATCATGGTCTAAAAGATGGAGATAAAGTAGAATTGGGTAATCTTACATTTGAAGTGCTGCACACACCGGGACACACTCCGGAAAGTATCAGTTTCCTCTTAACCGATAATCCAGCTTCAAAGGAGCCAGTGATGTTGTTTACAGGCGATTTTGTTTTTGTTGGCGATATAGGCCGCCCGGATTTGCTGGAAAAAGCAGCAGGTATTGCAGGTACAGCAGATTCAGGAGCACATCAAATGTATAAATCAATCAAAAAATTTAACGCCCTTCCGGATTACATCCAGGTATGGCCGGGCCATGGTGCGGGATCTGCCTGTGGTAAAGCGTTAGGTGCGGTCCCCAGCACTACAGTTGGTTATGAAAAGGCAAGAAATTGGGCTTTCCGGTTTGCTGATGACGAAAAGGGGTTTGTAAAATATTTATTAGAAGACCAACCCGAGCCACCTAAGTATTTTGCGATGATGAAGCACCTGAATAAGGTTGACCGGCCGTTACTAACTGAAGTTCCAAAATTGAAACCACTTTCGGTGGTTGAATTAAAGGGTGCATTGGCAAAAGGCATAAAGCTGATTGATGCAAGAAATAAGGTTGATTTTGCTGCAGGTTTTATACCTGGTAGCTACAACATACAAGGCAATAATTCTTTTGCTACATGGGCAGGTTGGTTATTAAAATACGATGAGCAATTTATCTTGCTCGCCGACGAAAGCCAGTTGGATGACCTTACAAGGAAACTGATGCGTATAGGACTGGATAATATTTACGGTTATGTAGGTTCAACTGCTGTGTGGACAGATGCCGGTGGTATATTGGAGAAGGCTAATGTTATTACTTTGCCCGAAGCTAAAGAGGTGATTACCAATAATGGCGTACAGGTTATTGATTTAAGGGGTGCAGCAGAATACAATGCCGGGCACATTGCCAAAGCCGAGAATATTTTTGTGGGTACATTGGCTGATAACCTGGATAAGGTGAGTAAAGACAAAAACGTGATTATTTATTGCCAGGGCGGCGACAGGGCGGCAATTGGTTATTCCATCCTGGCAAAGAACGGGTATAAAAATGTATACAACTTTTCGGGGAGTATAAATGCATGGGTGGATGCAGGCGAACCTGTGACTTCGTAGAGGAAATAAAAAGGAGCTGCTTTTTACGGTAGCTTTCCTTTTTCGAAAAAAGTTTTTAAAATCAAATTGCCATGTATTATGGATGCAAAGGTGAATAATGTTCCACAGGAAATGTACGAACAGATAAAAGCAGAAATAACCAATAAAGACAGTGTGGTAGGCATTGATGCCCTGCATACACATATCGTGGTTATTCACCGGCTTATGCAAATTGAGGCAAAGCTGGATGCGCTTAATGAAAAATTAGGGCAAACGAAAGCACCCCGTTAAACGATAGTACAAAATTGCAAAGTTGGACAGGTTAACATAGGACGAGGGAAAAAAGGGGCAGCCGGGAGGCTGCCTTTTTTTTTGAGCACAATCAGTGCATAACGCCTTTGAATGTAACAAATGTTACCGGGATAGCAGGTATAAAAAGATACATTTACACTTAAATTATACGATATGCCCGCTAAAAAAATCATCATTGTAGGAGGTGGCAATGCCGGACTTTCCGTGGCCGCCCAGCTTTTAAGAAAAGATAAAAGCCTTAATATAAATATCATTGACCCGTCGGGAAAACACTATTATCAGCCTGCATGGACTTTAGTGGGTGCAGGTATCTTCGACATCAATAAAACCGTTCGTAACGAAAGGGACGTTATACCTAAAGGAACCAGGTGGATTAAAGATGCAGTAGATCAATTTAATCCGGAAGAAAATAAAGTAGTATGTAAAAGTGGAACATCCTACACCTATGATGCATTGATTGTTTGCCCCGGTATACAACTAGACTGGCAAAAAATAAAGGGCTTCAAAGAAACATTGGGTAAAAATAATGTAAGCAGCAATTATTCCTTTGACCATGCGCCTTTTACCTGGGAAATGATTAAGAATTTTAAAGGGGGTACAGCAGTTTTTACC
>DASUFG010000042.1:0-3158 GCA_036274715.1 Agriterribacter sp. | reverse complement strand
ATCAGCCAGTCCAAACAAAATTCGGCTGCGCCTTTCATCACGGGCCATGCTTTCTCCTGTAAAAATTGCCGGTCGCCGGTAAAGCGGTAATGTTCAAATAAATGGGCCGAAAGCCAGGCTCCTGCCATATTCCAGGTTGCCCAGTGTGGGTTGCCTTCGCCCCAGTTTCCGCCAGCGCCGGTAGACCTCCAGATGTCTGTATTATGGTGAGCGCACCAACCATTCATTCCATAATTGACAGCTGCGGTTTGTTTTCCATTCTCTGCCAACTCGCCGATCATCTGCAAAAATGGTTCGTGCATTTCGGGCAAATGGTTTGTTTCCACAGCGTAGTAAAACATCTGCGCATCATGATCAAGGCACCAGTTGGAACTGTATTCAGGCCTTACTTTATCGTTCCATATGCCCTTTAAATTAACAGGCTGCCCACCGGCCCTGGAACCTGCTATTAAAAGATAACGGCCAAACTGCGAAATCATCGCAACAAGTTCAGGGTCGGTATAAAATTCCATTCGCTTCAGGCGTTCATTGGCAGGCAGGTGGTCATTTTTACTTTCACCCAGGTTAACGTAAACGCGGCGGAACAGGGGTTGATAGTCTGCAACATGCCGTTGTAATAAAATATTATAGGGGCTGGCTGTTGCGGCCGTAAGATTTTTTGTTGCTTCTATTGAGGGGTTTTTGCCCGCCAAACCAGGCGACTTTTTATAACCGTTAAAACTGGTAGCTGCGGATATGATCAAAGTAGTGGCATCTGCATTTTCTACCACTATACTATTATCCTGCACCCTTATTGTTCCCGATTCGTTTTTCACATATAGGTGTACTTCAAATGTCATTCCTTCGCCTTGCTCGTTTGCTGAGTATCGAACAGCGCTGTCGCCTTTTATCTGCCACCGGTAAGCAGGTTCCACATGTTCAGGACATTTCCCCTTTAAAACAATATGCCGCGCAGATATGGTAGTTACATTAAAGTGTAGTTTACTGGTTAAAACCGCGGTAAAGGAAATATTGGCTTTTTTGTTGCAGCTTACATGCAATACAATTACCTTGTCGGGAAAGCTTGCGAATGCACTACGGGAATAGGTTTTATTATTATCGCTAAACACGGTAGTGCACACTGCACTATCCAGGTTTAATGCCCGTTTGTAATGGGTTGAATCCGCAATGCCCTTAAAACGGATAAACAAATCTGCCATAGGCATATATGACTCTGTGTAGGGGCCCTGCATAAAATGGGAAAGACTGTCTGCTTTTTTATATTTTCCATCAAGGGCTGCTTGCCTTACTAATGGCAGGTATTTTTTTGCTTCAGGATTATTCCAGTTTCGGGGCGCTCCAGACCATAGCGTTTGTTCGTTGAGGGATATATGTTCAGTTAACACACCTCCATATACCATCGCGCCCATCCGCCCATTTCCTACAGGCAATGCTTCATTCCAGTTTAGCGCGGGTTTATCATACCACATTTGTGTAGCATATGGCGAATGACCATTCTGCTGTGCGAAATTTTTTATGGTATTGCAGCACAACAACAATAGACTAATAACAAGATGTTTTTTTACCGCTGTCATTTTGCAACCCCGGGGTTTTTGGTTCTGATTTCCAATGATTGTAATGCAGGTAGCGCCGCCACAGGTTTATCAAGGTAAAAATAGGAAGTTGCCGATACATCATCAGAACGATAAAAATTAGCAAATCCTTCGGGTAAACCGGGGGTGTTTAATTGTACAACGCTATCTTTTTGATATAAAGGATGTATTTTATGCAGATCGTCAATAGCAACAGGAATCATCGGCACGCCTTTTTTCTGGAGGGCACTTACGAGTTCCTTCTTGTTGCCGCCGATTTGCTGCAGGGTAACTTTGCAATCCATTTTAAAGTAAATGGGGTCGGGGATGTGATACCGGTAAAATGCCCATCCCTGTTTATTTTTATTGGCCAGTAAGCAGCCGGAGTAGTCATTGTAAAATTCGCCCTGCCCCCAACCTGTACCAATATAATCTTCCGTGCCTGTGCCTACCAATGTGGGAAAATCTTTGTCGCCGTCGATAAACATTTTTACCTCGCCTTCGCCCCACCAGTAATCTTCATATGCCGGGTTGGCATTGATGCCGATGTTAACGCCCAGGAACCTTCCCTTTCCATTAACCTTTGGCAGCAGCTGAAAATCCTGCGCAAGGGTGGTAGCTGTATCGCGGCTCCAGTAGGCATGAAAGTACAGGTAATCGTTATCCCATGTTTCCAACCGTTGAAAGTTGATGTCAAAAAAAAGGTGGCTTAATCTTTTCCCGGATTCGTTGGTCACCTGTATTTTAGCCCCCTTTTTAAAAGGCATCGGTATATAACACATGAACGATTTCCCTTCGGGATTGGCAAAAGAGCTATTATGAAATGCAGCAGTTTTGCCAAGGCCCATGCCAAAAAAATCTCCGAAAGGAACGGAAACTGCCGGTTGTTTTTCATCGTCCCAGAACATCTCCAATTTTAAGGATCGGAGCATTTCGGGAGAGCGATCTATAATGGTAATCCATATCCTGTTTATAATGCCCTGCCCTTTTGTGTTTAAAAGTACCAGTGTTTGTCCTGCTTCCACGCCATTCGACGGATGTCCTTTCGCTCCGTTGTTTTCCATGCCGCCATTCCCTTTTTCTGCTGTGATATTTTCAAAGCTGCTCCACCGGGGCGAACTGTTCTTATCAAATTGATACCATGGTTTTTGAGAAAAGGACTTTTGGGGTGAGGTAAAAGCGATGCAAATACCTGCCAGTATGGTTAAGCACAATTTTGGAGTATTCATATCATGTTGTTGTGTGAAGTGAATATAGGAATAGTGATAAGTTAGAGAAAATACCCTGCATTTGCATGCTGACATTTGCACGGCAGTGTTATGCTTAACGGAAATTGCGAATAATTTAATGATGAAGTGTACGGTAATGTGCTGGAATAAAGAGTGGGAAGAAACAGGCTGCGATATTGGACAGATGTGCATTAATTGTGAATAACTCCCTTCGCAATCTATATTACAAAAGTATTGATCAGCCTTCAATAAAGAATGTTGAATAAGATGCCTGAAATAATAGGGGAGAACAAATATTCACTGAACCATATTTCCAAAACAATTGCATGCAAGCCATATTTGAGATAGATGGGGAACG
>DASUFG010000041.1:0-5790 GCA_036274715.1 Agriterribacter sp. | reverse complement strand
TGTATTTCCCGGGAACCATCGTCATAGTAAAACAGTTGGAGTGATGAAACAATCTTGAGGTATTTTCTATGCGCTGATATTATTTTGTTTGAACAAACGGATCATCAGTGGCGCCATTAATAAAAATGGAATGATCCAGATTGCCCAATAAGAAAACGTTTCAAACCAATTCTGGACATTATATATATATTTTCTTTTACCAAAAATATCAACCATCAAATCTGTGGTATAAGGCTCTTTGGCTTCGGGGTAATATAACGCTGCCATATTTTGATAGGGAGCCCGCACCAGTTCCGGGTTTGCAGTGATAGCCGCCGTGTCAAAAGGAACCACCACTCCAAAATCCGGATCAAGGATTATGGCATTTGTATCGCTCAGTTCTGCCCGAACTACCACGTGGCGTTTTCCTACGTCCATTAACTCAGCCTTTATCCCATTTTCTTTCAGCACCCCTTTTACAACTATAGAATGCGAAGAACATAAACCCAAACCTCGTTCAAGATCCTTTTTGTAATTACTGAACTCATATTTCCGGTATACGCCGGGGTAAACGTATGAAGCTGCATATAGCAGATAATTCTCCCATACCGGTACTCTTAAATTGAATTTATTGATGCCTGCATCTTTCCAATAATGTGCAAATCCGTCATTAACCACTTTATTTACCCGAATCGCAAAATCCTCGTTCGATTCGTTTGGTTTTCGAACCAGCATTTTTTTGATGTCGGGGTATTTGATGGTAACATCATTGAGCCTGTTTTTGATCTGGTGTTCAAGCGTATAAATTTCAGGATTACGCAAAGATTTAAATAACCCGATCACATTTATTGCCAGCAGAATAATACCTGATACAAACAGGCTTTTAACGAATATTTTCATGACGATAGACTTTGATATTTGGTTAATGATGATTATTTAAAAGGCGATGCCAGGTAATCCTGGATATCTTCCCAATGATCGAGCATTATTTTTCTTTTTTGCCTGAGTTGACTTACAATGGCTGAACTCAACAGAAATCGATCTTCGTATGCGGGATCAGCGGTTGTAATGATTAATGGTAAGCCGCCCCTCTCCAGCAGGTTGATCAATTCATTGATATTATCGAGTTCATCCCGCATCACATTGTTGAAAGCGATAAAATCGGGATGACCCGTCCATGAAGGTTCTTTGCCGGGGCGATGTGTTGGTCCATTGATATCACTGCTATCACGGTCGCGTATAACCTGCGCCGCCGCGAAATTGCCACAGCTTCTCATAATGCTTGCATGTATCCTCAGCGACAAAGCCATGCGTTGAAAAAAAACTTTGCGGGGTGCCGAGGAATCGAGGTTTTCCAGCAATCCTGCAACCTTTTGGATTTTGCTTACATAGCTGGTTACCACACCGGGAGAAATGCTGCCCCTGCCGCCATGAACATCCACATAATCCATTCTTGCCTCTTCCTCAGACACGTTAAAAATAAAAGGGAGAAAATATGCCTCTTCTTTTGGGGTGAGGCGTTGCGGGGCGATCAGCAAAGGACGATTAATCAGTCGTTCCGTTACTCCCCAATACAGCGAATGCACCCGTGGGAAAGTGGCAGCCTTATACGTCATGGCCTCATCAAGGGCTACAAAGGCATTGAAAAGGGTTCCTGCAGATTTTTTTCCACCCCATTCTTCACTCAATTGATATAATTCCTCCATTGGGGAAAGCGGGCCCTGCACGGGGCTGTTCTTTAGTTTCCGTTCTACAAGATCAAGTATTAGTGCCCTTACATCTGCAGGTTCAACACCCCTGTCGTAGGCAGCCCTGAATCCTATAAAGATGGTTTTATTGTTATTTTTACTGGTTATGCTGAGTTGGTCCAACAATGCAACCGGGTTAACAATACCCGTAACAGGATACAACGACGAAAGCGTTCCACCCACATTTTCAATTTCCCTAATGTTCTTGTTACTTAAAAAATAACAGTCGGCCGGAAGATGAGATTGAATATCTGCTCTTTCGGCTTCAGAAAAATTAGAGGAGCCCTCGTCGAGGTAAATAGAAAGTCCGCGCCCAGCCTTTGCCGCTCCTTCCTGGAATGCATTCATCAACATTTGTACCCGCTCACCTGTGCTAAAATGTTTGCAATGCGAAGGGCCGTTCGGTCCTGTATATAACCACTCCGCCCAACAAATACCGGCACCGGCATCATTGGTTTTAAAAGAAAATGACGTGATTTCAGGTGCATATTTCAATAGTTCCGCCATCATATTCGCATACATCAACTGTGTTTCCCGAACGCCGATGCAGGGCGCAAAGGCCTTTTCGGTACTTCTCCTCGGATGGTCAACCCGGGGACCTAATAAATCGGGATAGGCATCGAAAAAAGCAGCCGGCAGAAAATTAGGTTCATACCCAATAAAAGCAGCTTCAAGGCCATATTCGCGCAAAATTTTTGCTTTCGCTAACAGCAGCTCCCTGTTCTTTTTAACAAAATCGGAAGGTATAAATGGAGCGATCTTCGGGTCAGGAAAAAATTTATAAGGTGTTGGATTGGCGCTGGCATATTCGTGCCAGGGGCTACCTTTTTTGGGTATTTCATAAAAGCCCTTGTCGGCTAAAGTGCTGATGTTAATTTTCACTTTGCCAAACGGCTTTAGTATCAAGGACTGTTTAACCAGGTTCCTGAACTCATCCAGGTTTTTAATGGGAGCATTAATAATAAAAACACGTTCCTCGTTTTTATTCATTGCTTTTGGGGATGACGGATTATGAATGGCGTATAATACATTAACCATTCCTGACAGGATAACCCACGTTATTGCGGACTTCGGAAACCAGGGATGCATCGCCTGTAAGATTTATTTTGTGTGAACGATCAAAATAAGGTACTTAAAAGTAACAATAAAAAAGATATTTTTCATTAATTTTTCTTTCAAAATCTTATCTTTATAACTAAATGTTCCATAATAATAATGTTACGAAACAAAGTAATCGCTTCGGTGAAGCGGCTCATTACAACCGTTTATCTTCTCTTTATACTATTGGTTACCGGAAATGAAAGTGTAATTGCGCAAATCGACACATCGCATTATAGTGAAGTGTTCAAGTATAGCAAGCCCTACCGTATTTTTTTGCCTGCAGGATATACCGGTTCAAAAAAAAGATATCCCGTCATTTATTATTTTCATGGCAATAAAGGAGATCACCGTTTAAGCATCGATGGTGTGGCTGATCTGGTAAACCAGGCATCTGTGATATTGGTGGCATGGAATGGCAGATCGGTGCCCGAAGACGACCGGCCTTACAATATCGGCTACCATTCTAATATCAATTACGACGTTCAATTCAAAGATTACTTTCCGGAATTGGTAAGCCATATCGATAAAACCTACCGTACATTGAACGACCGTTCGCACCGTGCCCTTATCGGGCATAGTATGGGGGGATTTATGTCGTTTTACCTCGCTGGAAAATATCCCCAGATGGTAGGCGCAGTAGTATCCTCAAAGGGTTCCCCGGAATTTTTTGTGGGTTATCCGTCTAACCACACGCTTTATCAACATCGGTACATGTTCAAAAATTTATATGGTATACAAACACGCTTTCAAAACGGAACCGTTGGCGAAGAGTTGGTGCATTTGAATAACGAAGTAAACGCAGGTGCTACACGTGAGAACAACCTGAACTATTCTTACGAGGCCTACGAAGGAGGGCATCAAATAAGTTCAGCAGAATTTAAAGACGCTTTTGACTTTGTGGCAGAAGCTTTTCAAAACCGACTTCCTGCACCGCGGCGTTGGCACCATGCCGACCTTTATCCTGAATTTGAAGCGTGGGGTTACCAGGTAACCAGTAATCTTAAAACACCGGGCTTTATTGAGCTGCACGGCGTAACGAAGGGTGGTTTAAGCACCCTTACCCGGAAATGGCAACCGGACGGCATACCTATTCCCGGCGTAGAAATTCATCTTAAAACTGCTCCTGTTTACAAGCCACTGGCTTCATATACGTTGTTGGATTACAATAACACAACCCATGTTAAAAAAATAAATATTGTAACCAGTGATGAAGAAGGCCGCATCGATATTTCAGCCAACCACCAGCAACATATTTTCGGGATTTTTGAAAAAGGCAGTCCACCTGAAATTGTTTTTGCCGCATATAAAGTAAACAACAAAGGTTTATTCCTGGATCATAAAAAAAGCTGCACCATGCAGCTCCGGTTGCTGAACAGGGGTGGGAGTGCCAGCAATGGCGTAAAAGTTACGCTTTCTTCAACTGCCCCGGGTGTCAAAATTGAAAACCCTGCCCTCGATGCGGGAAAAATAGAAAGCGCCGCACTGGTTTGGATAGATGCCAGCTTTAACATTACCGCTTCGAATATTCCGCCTGCTGATGGCAGTAGCCCTTATATACGCTTTAACCTATCTATCACTGATAACAATGGCAATACCTGGAAAGACGAGTTTGATGCCCTTGTAATGTATGCTGTACCGGAGTTTACAGAGATCGGCATCGATGATGGGGATAGTGAAATTTATGGCAGTGGTAATGGCAACAATATAGCCCAACCGGGTGAAACGGTAATGATTTATCAATACAGCCATCGTACCAAATTATATTATGATGATCCATACATCGATACGGAAAGAATTCACGATGATCTGCAACCCGATAAATGGGGAGATGGTTACGCCCTTTCCTCGCTTATTCACATTTCTAAAGACTGCCCACCTGGGCATGTAATCCGCTTTTTAGCTTGCTATGAAGTAAAGGAATGGAAAACCATTAAACGAAATGTTACCTGGGGGACTTTTAATATCGTTGTTGGCGAAAAATTAAAAAAGGAGTAATGCATATTTCATGTAAAGATTTGATTGCCGGGGTGGCAGTATTGCTTGTATGCCATACCGCCTCCATTGCGCAAAAACAAATTCGAGGTAATCGCAGTGATAATACAGCATTTACAGGAAGGGTTGAAAAAGATAGCTCAGGAACTATCCAACTTTACTGGCCCGGCACATCCGTAACAACAAAATTTGAAGGAACGGTAATAAAGGCCACGCTAAAAGATGAACATGGCCGTAATTATTATATGGTTGTTGTAGATAACGATAGCACCTATGCGCTGAAGATAGATTCTATTAAAAAAGAATATACGCTTGCGGCTGGTCTACCACCGGGACAACATACCGTAGCACTTTACCGTCTTGCCGATTGGTTTGGTGGTAAAACTACTTTTTATGGTTTTACTTACGAACCAGGGGCCAAAACATTTCCTTTACCGCCTAAAAAAAGGAGGATAGAATTTTACGGAAACTCCATCACTGTGGGAGCAGGTATGCTGGAAAGAGAGCGCAATAAATCAGGCCTTGAAACCAATAACTACCTTAGCTACGGAGCGCTTACGGCCCGGCATTACAATGCAGCGGCTACCTTTATTGCCTCCAGCGGTATCGGGTTAATGGTGAGTTGGGGATCTTTAATTATGCCAGATATTTATGACCACCTGAACCCCGCCGATAGCAACAGTAAATGGGATTTTTCCAAAACTGTACCCGGCGTAGTTGTGGTTAACCTGTTTCAAAATGATGCCGCATTAATGACCAGGCCCGACCATGATCAATATATCAGGCGATTTGGTAAAAAGCCTCCATCTGAAACAGAAATTATAAATGCCTATTATGGCTTCATTCGTGCCATCAGGGCACATTACCCGGATGCGCATATTATTTGTGCATTAGGTAGCATGGGCGCGGTAGCGCCGGGGTCTCCCTGGCCGGACTATATTAAAAAAGCAGTAGTCAAACTAGGCGATAA
>DASUFG010000040.1:0-2729 GCA_036274715.1 Agriterribacter sp. | reverse complement strand
TACGGAACGCCATCGGTGGGTGTATTGTCAATATAAAAGTCACCAGTGGCTTTTGCGCCCTTAAGCATCAGTGACATCATGTTTTCCTTGCCGCCAAATGGAGCAAGTTCCTTTTCATTTAATGTGTCAAACCATTCCAGTTCTTCGGCAAATCCGCACATCGCCCATGCCAGTCCCCGCGTCCAGGTAGAAAAACCGGTATACCCCTGTTGTGAATTAGGACACCTGAAATTGCCATCTTTAACATTGAAGATGCTTTCGTGCGCCGTACGCCCCCAAACATCATATATATCGCGGCCTTCGCCGTAAAATACGGCGTACTGTGCCGTGGCGGTAATGTGCTGAATGGCACGATCGAGCAGGCTTATTTTTAAATCGCCTTCTGCCTGTAAAAAATGACCCAGGCTATGACTCAACACCAATGCACGCACCGAACGTATGGTGTCCACAAAAAGCGAATGTGCCCCGTTAAATGAATGAATGAAGCCCCCGCTTTTGATGGGTGTCCAACGGGTGGCCTGGATGGCCCCGGAAATTTTAAGTGCGAGGGTGTAAAAATTTTTTTCCCATTCATCCTGCGCTATTTTGCCCTCGTGCATCAGTCTGAGTAAATTGCCGTAGGTGCTCACATTATTAAATCCGTGATCGTGAACGCCGGTATGACTGATATGCGGCGCCATTACTGCCACCGTTTTCTTTTTGGCAAGTTCCAGTACTTCCTTCTCCCCGGTTGCATCATATTGCAAAATAGCAGAACCGTATTGAAATCCCTGGGTCCATTCGGTCCAGCCCCTTGTTGTGTAGTTGCCCTTAACAGTAAAAACCGGGGAGCCTTTGGCGGCATCGTAGTGCTTTTCGATGTGGTTGATCTTTGTTGCTGAAAGTGCCCAGAATTTTTTCAGTTGACTGTTGTAGTCGGAAGGTTTTACGCTTGTATTTATTTTCATCGTTAATTGCTGCTTAAAATGTGTCTTCTTTTACCATTTGGCATTTCGGGTGCAAAAGTTATCATTTTTATAGCGTAATGAATGAAAACCATTTGGTTTTTTTCGGTTATGGTACAAAAGTTCACGGAGGTTGATAAAATCAGCGATCATCGTATTAACTTTTCAAGGGTCTTTATATAAAATCTGATGATGCCGGCATGGCTGTAGCAGTATCCGTTGTTTTTTGGCGAAATAAGAAGATTACCCCGGTAAGGGATAGTATTGCTGAAATAAAGTAAAAACAGAGGCTCACCGAAACGGCCATGTCTTTATTTAAAAAAAGTATGGTAGCCGCCCATACCATGGCAATTTCCCTTGCGCCTAACCCACCAATACTAAATGGGAAAAGCGTTGCCAGCGTAGATAACAGAAATATGATAAGATAAGAAAGATAGGAGCCAGTGCAACCCAATGCATTTAAAATAAACAGCACACAAATAAGCTGGCAGCTTTGCACCAGCAGGGCTAATGCATGAACCCTAAAAAAGCGGTAAATATGTCTTGCGAAAAAATAGCGGATCACCAGGTAATACGCTACGGTACCGAAAACAAAACCAGCAGCTACCAGCCAGGTGTATTCATTAAAAAGCGGTACGAATAATGATAATACTACAATTAGAAAGCAGAGCGCCCACAACCCACTCAGGCGGTCAAAAAAAACGGCGCTGAAAATATCCTTACGCGGAGCTCTAAATTGTTTGTGTATGGCAAGAATTTTATAGCCGTCGCCCCCGATGCCGCCGGGCAAAAAGATGTTGTAAAACATGCCCTGTATATACAATACGAGGTTGTATGTAACCGGCACGGCCAATTGTATATTCCTGAAAAAATTCAATAGCCGGAAGGAGGAGATGTATTGTGAAAGGGCGAAGAACAAAAATGCCGGCACAAAAAGCCATGCGTTCGCATTTTCCCATATCAGGGCTAATGCATTAGTGTCAATATTTTTATAGACCAACCATAACGCAACGCCTGTAACAGCCAGCTTTAAAAACAGCTTAACGATATTCCAGATTCTTTTCCTGTCCATTTGTGATGCGCCTGATCTTATATGTTTTTTTATTGCCGGTTTCAAAATAAATGCGGATGCTGATTTCGGCCAGGAAGCCGATGGTTATTAATTGTATACCGCCTAATAACAGGATCAGTCCCAGGATCAATAAGGGTTTGCCCCATATGTCCTCACCCATTATTTTTAATACAAGCAGGTAAATGTTCAGCGCTAGTCCAATGGCCAGCATGATAAAACCCAGCGTACCAAAAAGGTGCATGGGCTTTTGAATGTAACGTCGGAAAAATATCATCGTAACCAGGTCCGACATCACTTTAAAAGTACGCGCCAGTCCATATTTGGATTGACCAAATTGCCGGGGGTGATGTTTCACATCTACCTGTACAATGTTGGCGCCCTGTAATTTGGCCAGAACAGGAATAAAGCGATGCATTTCGCCATACAGTTCAAGGTCGTCGGCAATTTCTTTTTTAAACACTTTTAAAGTGCATCCATAGTCTTTAATATGTACGCCTGTTAGCTGCCGTATAAAATAATTAGCGATCCTGCTTGGTATTTTACGTAAAATAAATCCATCCTTCCTGTTTGCACGGTTGCCGGCCACTACATCCCAATCTTCCCTTTTTAATTTTTCGAGCATAAAAGGGATATCGCTGCTATCGTTCTGCATGTCTCCATCGAGCAATGCCACGTATTTGCCACGGGTATGATCGATACCTGCCGTCATGGCT
>DASUFG010000039.1:0-2109 GCA_036274715.1 Agriterribacter sp. | reverse complement strand
ATGAAGCACCCCGTCCATTTGAAAAGCCATGCCGTGAATCTTGGATCAACCCTAAAGTTTCACATTCTGTACCATTTTTTATATGAATACCGGCATGCGCAATATCAGCACAGCGTATTGTTTTGTAAGAGCAATGATACTCCTTTGCTTATTGAAAGGCATGCGCCCTGCCAGTGCACAAACCGTTCAATTAATCATCCAGGTATCGAACAGCAGTCAAACTCCCTTAAGCAATGCTACGCTTGACATCAATAGCCGGCGAAGCCTCGCCGATTCAAATGGCACGTTTTCCAGTTTACGCGCCCGCGGTAGCTACAGAATAACTGCCAGCGCGATAGGTTATTACGACTTCAGTTTGAACGTTACTTTACGCTCCGACACTGTTATTCAAATAATGCTCACACAGAAAGAAAAGCAACTGAGCAACGTGGTAGTTACGGCAGAAAAGAATAATCCCACAAAAGAAATGGCTCTCCACTCGTTAGGCATCACGCAATTAAAAAAACTTCCTGTTGTTTTAGGCGAAATAGACCCGCTAAAAACGATTACGCTTTTACCGGGTGTAAAAGGAGGTGAAGGAGGTTCCGGCATTTATGTAAGGGGTGGCGGACCCGATCAAAATCTTGTTCTTTTGGATGATATACCCATTTATTACCCCAATCATTTGTTAGGCTTTTTCAGCATATTTAATGGCGAAGCACTAAAAAACGTAACTATAAAAACAGGAAATATCAATGCGGCCTATGGGGGCAGGCTAAGCAGTATAATATCAATGGACACGAGGGAGGGCAATAAAGACTCTATAAAATACAGTGGCAGCATAGGTTTAATTTCTTCTGCCCTTTCGATGGAAGTTCCACTGGTTAAACAAAAATCTTCCATCATCATAAGCGCACGAAGAACCTATATTGATCAGCTGGCAAAAATATTTGCCAAAAAATCAATTGGTGGCAATGGGTACTACTTCTACGACATCAATGCGAAAGCTGACTACGAAATAAACAAGAATAATACACTACAATTCACTTTTTACACCGGTAAAGACAAGTTTTCGTACACCGACGATAAAAAGAATTTATTTGACGCCAATTGGGGCAATGCCATTGCCGGGCTAGCATGGAAACAGCAACTGCTGCAGGGAAAGCTTAAGCAATCCCTTTCACTAATCTACAGTGCATTTAACCTGGACAGCTACTATAGCTACGACATTTCCGATTATCTTTTTACCTCCTCAGTGAGGGATTACCAGGTTAAAAACGACTGGAATTACCCGCTATCCGGCAACTTCAGCATTAATTGGGGTATGCAATACATTTGGCATCGTTTTAAACCTGGCGCAGGCGATATCACCGAAGGAGTACAGGCGTTTAAGACCAAAGTAAATAACCAATTCGCCCGGGAAGCAGCGCTCTATATAAGCTCCGATTTCAAAATAAACAATCGCCTAAGCACCACAACCGGTTTAAGATACAGCTACTTTAGCCAGGTGGGTCCTACTGAAAGATTGATATATGATGACAATGGCAGCTTTACAGGAGAAACAGAATTTTTTAAAAACGGCGCGCGCATAGCGCACTATGAGTACCCTGAACCGCGAATGAATATAAATTATGCATTATCCGCAGTTTCAAGTGTACAACTTTCATACAACAGAACCATTCAATACCTGCATCTGGCAACAACAAGCGGCGCCACCTTCCCGAGCGATATCTGGATTCCCAGTGGACAAACCGTTCAACCAGGAATTGCGCAACAGGCTTCCATAGGGTATTATAGAAATACGACCAATAGTAAATTCCATTTTAGCGTGGAAGCCTATTACAAGTATTTATCCAACCAGGTTGGATTTAAGCAGGGAGCACAGCTATTGCTTAATCAAAATATTGAAGGCGAAATGATGTTTGGAAAAGGAAAAGCATACGGTGCAGAACTGTTCATTGAAAAGAAAAAAGGAAAATTAACAGGCTGGATTGGCTATACCTTAAGTAAAACGGAAAGAACTTTTGAACAAATGAACAACGGCAAGCCCTTTCCATACCGATACGACAGAACACATGATCTTAGCATGGTATCCAATTTTGCATTGAATGCCACCTGGAGCTTTTCCTC
>DASUFG010000038.1:0-18775 GCA_036274715.1 Agriterribacter sp. | reverse complement strand
GAAAAGAATTTTCCATCGGGAGTAATAGATTCATTAAAGATGATGGGATATACGGTAACCCAGAGGGAAAGTATCGGCAGAACGGAATTGATTAAAATTGAAAAAAATAAAGCGGGAAACGGTTATGTGTTAGAGGCGGTGGCCGATAATCGGGGTGATGATTCAGCGGAAGGGTATTAGTTCTAAAATAGCAAAAAAAACACGGAAAAACGGTAACTTAGTGCAATTACCTTTTTAATGTCTTCACAAAAGAATAATCATAGGCAAACACATGCTGAAGCTGAGGAAAGTATGCTTAACAAACCCGAAGCAAACTGTACCGCCCATCGCTCCATTAACCCCACAGGCTTCTTTTTCGAATCGGAAGACGACCGCCTTATTAGAGACGCCAACCGTCCAGATTTGGAAAAACTGCAACTTTTCACCCAAATGCTTCGCAGGAACGCAATATTCGATAGGTTGCAAAAAAAATAATGCTACAATACGGTTTGTATGGATGTGTTGGATGAAGAATTATTGAATTTTTGGAGAAAGTTAAATGAATGCCATGTGAAATTTATTATGGTGGGTGGATTGGCTACCCGATTTCATGGGTATAACCGCGCCACGGATGATTTGAACATGTGGATAGAAGACACTAAAGAGAACCGGCAAAATTAAGAAAGGCGTTTGCTGCGCTACATTATGGCGATTACCCCACTATTGAAACCATGCAGTTTGTACCGGGCTGGACCAGTTTTTATGCAGCGGGTATTGTGCTCGATATCATGACTTCTATGAAAGGATTAGAAGATATCTCTTTTGCCGACTGTTATCGGGTAGCCGAAGTTGCCCGTATAGCCGGGGTTGAAATACGCTTCCTGCATATCAACCATCTTATCCAGAATAAAAAAACGATTAACCGACCTAAAGACCAGGTGGACGTAGCCTATCTCGAAAAAATAAAAGAATTACTGAACAAGTAGAAGATCAACGTCTCAAACCCTGGAAGATAATTTTAATCCTACAATAGAAGCAATCAACAGGAAAATAAAAAACAAACGCCAGAAAGTGGCCGGTTCTTTAAAGAAGAAAATCCCGATAATTACTGAGCCTACAGCTCCAATACCCGTCCATACTGCATAGCCCGTGCCTAATGGTATGGTTTGTATGGCTTTGTTCAGGAGCATAAAGCTCAGGCTTATAGAAATAAAAAAACCAACGCTCCACCATGTATGTTTAAAGTTGTCACTCATTTTAAGACAGGTGGTGAAGGCAACTTCGAAAAAGCCTGCCAATATTAATACGAACCAAGCCATACAAATTTTTTATGGAGTTATAGAATGTTGCAAAAAAATGGATTATGGTGTTTCGGCAAAATAAACACCTTTACGCATTTTGCCGGTAGATATTCAGTTCCGCCAGTTTTTGGTGGGGATCCATCATATAGGTGAGCAGGCTATTATCTTCCAGCAGTTCAACCACCCTGAACCCTTGGTATGCGGTGCCCCAACTTCCCCCAAAATGACCATCGAACAGGAACGGGACGTTGCCCAGGAACTTTATTCCATCCTGGTCGTGATCATGCCCGTTAAACACTGCCCTTACATTTTTTGCGTTTTGCAGGAGTTTCTGAAAAGGCTGGCAATCCACCGCATGCTTAGTCCACTTTACCGGGGTAATATGCAGGAATATAAATATGTTCTTTGCGCTTTTGTGCTGTTCCAGTTTAGCGGTAAACCATTCCTGGTCGGGACACAAATATTTCCCGGTTTCGTCGGCGGTAGTACCCAGTAGCAGTACATTTTCCCCCAAAACCACATCATGGTTAATGCCCATACCCCAGGTTTCCATCCATCTTTCGGGGCTTACCATATCGTGATTGCCCTTTGTTACATAAAAAGGCATTTTGCATTGTTTTAGTAGTTTGGAAGCAGGGAGCAAAAAGTCAGGGTTATTATGAATGATGTCTCCATTAATCACAGAAAATTCAAATGGTTGAGCAGCATGAAAATCATTAATCGCATTGACAACATTGTTGAAATTTGATTCGAATGAAGTTCCCGGCTCACCATAATGCCCGTCTGACGTTACAGCAAAACGCAAAATAGCATTTTGACGGAAATATTTAGCATTGGTAGTTTTACCAACACCATTCGATAATAAAAAAAGAGCAGTAGCAGAAAGCCGTTGAACAAATTTTCTTCTTTGCATGTGTATTGCGATTTAAGCAGCGGGAGTTCATTCCCACCAAAATATTCAATATATCACGATTAAGAAAGATATGGAACAAACCCGGTATCTTGAAATTTTCGTGAGATTGTATCAATGTGATACATAACCAACAGAATAACCGCGGGCATTCATTTATAATTGAAGAGTAATTAAAACGATTGTAATTTTGAACTGGTTTCTGACCATTTCAATCATTTTTTATGGATGCAATGGGGATTGTTTTTCTTGAATCTGCTATAAAACGGGTAATTTATTATAAACAGCTTGGCGAAAGCTGCCTCAACCAGTTGGAAGAAGAGGATTTCTATTTTCGACCTAATGGCATGTCCAATAACCTGGCCATTATTATTCAACATATGAGCGGAAATATGTTGAGTCGCTGGACGAATTTTTTAACAGAGGATGGCGAAAAGGACTGGCGTAAGAGAGACACAGAATTTGAAGACCAACATTATTCCCGGCAGCAGTTGCTCAATCTTTGGGAAAAAGGCTGGAACTGTTTTATTGGGACTTTGGAAAGCCTGCAGGAGCGGGATCTATTAAAAACAATTACAATCCGCCATGAACCTTTGATAGTCATGGATGCCATTAACCGGCAATTAGCGCACTACCCTTATCATATTGGGCAAATGGTTTACATCGGCAAAATGATCAGGGACGCTGAATGGCAAAGTCTTTCAATTGACAAAAATAAATCGGAAGCGTATAATAAAATGATGACTGGGAAAGCCTGAACTTGCTTACCCGATTTCCCGAATGATAGGCCTTTTCGCGATATACTTCCTCAGAAAAAAGTTACATTTTCCCTTTCGGTCCTGGCGCTATAGTAAAGCCCGGCCCCCAGGCTATGGGCAACGCATTTATTCAACTGCTAATCATAAATCAATATTGCCGGTTAACACGAAGCTTATTTTATTTGAAAGATCATAATTCATCATATTGGAGACAATGTTTGTCATGTTGGCCGCCAACGGTGGTAAGTTAGAGTCTATTGTCGTGAAAAAAACGGATATAAAATTAGGACCAAAAGCCCACTGCTTTGTCATAATTTGGGGAAATTAAGCGTTAATGATCCGTTCGGCATCATCATACTATCTTAAAATATGAAACTTTCACTTTTCCTATTGGTATTGAATTGGCGCATCAGCGTGGTTTACTTATTTTTACAAATTAATTCCCCAGCCTGAAAACTGCACGTAAAATATTAAAAGTTGTAATACTGGCATTGCTTTTTTTTATTGTAATGTCTGCTATCCTGGTCAATACCACTACTGTGCAAAACTGGCTGGTAAAAGTAGTTACGCACCGGTTATCAAAAGATCTCCAAACGGACATATCCATTCAGCACGTCAATTTCACGCTGTTCAATAAAATGAACCTTGAGGGTGTGTATGTTCAGGATCAAAACAAGGATACCCTTTTATATGCCGGCAGGTTAAGTGTTCATATCACCGATTGGTTTTTTGTTAAAGACCAGGTCGTGCTGAAATATGTTGGGTTGGAAAATGCCACTATTTACATTCACCGGGTTGACTCCGTTTGGAATTACCAATTTTTGACTGATTATTTTTCTTCTCCTGCATCTTCACAAAACAAAAAACAGATTGCACTGTCGTTAACCGAAGCTGAGTTAAAGCACATTCACATTAAGCAAACAGATGAATGGCGCGGACAGGATATGGAACTGAAGTTAAAGGAATTGGTGTTAAATGCTGATGAAATTGATTTTTCGAAGAAATTGGTCAATATTAAAACACTGAATATTGACGAACCTGCTTTTGCAATATACGATTATCCCGGACGTCGCCCGAGGGTTTCAACCGTTAACAATACCATCAATGATACGATAGCCAACCCCTTTAATGCCGGCGGCTGGAAGTTGCACATTGCAGAACTAATGTTGAATAACGGCGCTTTTAAAAGCAACAGGGATATTAAAAGGGGTGTTTATAAATATTTCGACAACAGCCGCATTCATTTTTATGCTATTAACGGGAAACTGAAAGACATTGTTTTGCTGCAGGACACTTTGTTTGCCAACATCAGTTTGAGCACCAAAGAAAGGTCTGGATTTACTGTTAATTCTTTAACATCGAAGTTCAGGATGCAGCCGGGTGCAATGATATTTGACAGCCTGGATATTAAAACTCCTTCGAGCCACCTGTCCCATTACTATGCCATGCGGTACAAAGATTTTAATGATGACATGACTGATTTTATAAGCAAGGTAAAGTTGGAGGGGCGATTTGAAAATAGTACTGTGCATAGCAGGGACATCGCATATTTTGCTCCAGAGCTCAAAAATTGGAACAGGTTGATTAAGATAGGTGGGTATGTTAAGGGTACTATAGATAATTTAAACGCCAAAAATTTTGTTGTAGAATCCGGTCGCAATAGTTTCCTCAACGGTAATGTGAAAATTGTGGGCCTGCCAGATATCGACTCCACCTATATTGATTTTAAAGCGAACAATTTTCGTACAACCTACGACGATGTAGCGAGCATTATTCCGGCGTTAAAAAGAATTACTGACCCGAAGTTGAGCGAAATCAAAAACATTCAGTTCAAAGGAACATTTACCGGGTTTCTTCGCGATTTTGTCACCTATGGCACTATTCAAACCAATCTTGGTACCATTACATCCGACCTGAACATGAAGTTTCCCGTTTACGGGACCGCTGTTTATTCGGGCAAGGTAACTACGGTTGATTTTGACCTGGGGACTTTTCTGGGCGTTAGCCGCCTGGGAAAAGTTTCATTTAATGGAAATGTAAAAGGACGCGGTTTCAGCAGCGAAACACTCAGTACGGATTTGGCAGGTAACATCTCCAAATTTGAATATAATAACTACCCCTATCAAAATATTACGGTTAATGGGCATATGGATAAAAAGCTTTTTAAGGGATCGGTTAATGTTAATGACACCAGTGTAATTTTCAAACTCAATGGGGATATTAATTTTAGTGCATCCAAGCCTGAATTTAATTTTTTCGCCGATATTCAAAGAAGCAATTTAAAGACCCTTGGATTTGCCAAAGAAGATTTGAATGTAATCGGAAAGTTCGATATGAACTTTAACGGCGACAATATTGACGACTTTCTGGGTACCGCCTCTTTATACGATGTGGCGGTTACCAAAAACGACCAGACCTTTGTATTTGATACGCTAACGTTAAGTTCACAACTCATCGATAAACAAAAAATATTGCAATTGCGCAATACGGAGGCATCTGCTTTTTTAATGGGGGATTTTACAATTCGTGAATTGCCCGAAGCGGTAAAACAATTTTTGAATAAGTATTATCCCGCTTACATTCCGCCGCCCGAAAAAGCCATAAATAATCAGAATTTTCTCTTTCAACTGGATGTTAAAAACATAGACCAATACCTTGCTCTCATTCATCCTAAGTTAAGAGGGTTTAACAACAGTACCATTGTGGGTTCCCTTAATTCCGAAACCAATTTGATGGCAATAAGCGCGATGGTTCCCTTCGCCGCGTATGGAAACCTTGCCGTTCAGGATTTTCGGTTAACCGGACTTGGTGATATGGACAGTTTGAAGTTGACAAGTGTAGTGGGCAATACAATCGTGAATGACAGCCTTCAATTTCCCGGAAGTAACATATCCATCGCCTCCAGTAATAATGTATCGAAACTGAATATCAGCACAGCTGCCACGCAAACGATCAACGACGCAAAACTTTCCGCGCAGATCACGAACCTCGAAGATGGCATTAAGATAAATTTTGACCCTTCCAGCATTGTACTCAATGAAAAAACCTGGAAGATAGACGATGGAGGAGAACTTACATTGAGCCAATCTTACATTGATGCCAGGAATATTTTGTTCAGCAATGGCGACCAGGAAATATCCATTGTAAGCAGGCATTCCGATGTAGGAACATGGGATGATATCATAGTAGAATTAAAAAAAATAAACATTGGCGATTTTATTCCTTTTATCGTAAAAGAGCCACGTATGGAAGGCATGGCTACCGGAAACATTACCATTGAAGACGCCTTTCGCAACATGTATATATCTGCCGATATAAAAGCCGAGCAATTCAGGCTTGCGAACGATTCAATAGGAATGGTAACTATAGCAGGTGCGTGGGATGACAGAAATAAAAATGCAACCTATGAGGTAATTTCGGGCAACAAGAATTACAAGTTCAGTATCGCGGGTTCCTACGATATGGTTGATTCGCTCAATCAGCAAATCAATGCAAAGGCTAACTTTGAATCTACCAGTATTCATTTTCTAGAACAATACCTTGGTTCAATATTTGGCAATATGAAGGGCTTTGCCACCGGGAATCTCCGGATGAGCGGAAACGTAAAAAAGCCGGATTATACCGGGTCGATTGACGTTAAAAATGCTGGGTTAAAAGTGCTGTACACCCAATGCTATTATACTTTTGACAGCGCTAAAATTGTATTTACACCCGGTAAAATTGATTTCGGCACCGTTTTGTTGCATGATACCTTATCCGTGGGCGGTAGGAAAACGCGCAATACCGCCATACTTACCGGAAACCTGGAGCATACCAATTTTAAGGATTTTGTATACAATATATCTATTAACACCGATCGGTTATTATTGCTGAACACCAGCAGTTCTGATAACAGTACATTTTATGGGGAGGCTGTTGGTAAAGCTAATTTCAGGTTTATGGGGCCGGATGATGACATGAGAATGATCATGACGGGAGAACCTGTCGATAGTTCCAACATTTATATCAGGTCAACGTCCTCTAAAGAAAGCGGCAGTGCCGACTATCTCGTGTGGAAAGAATATGGCAGGGAAATGAATGTGGATTCCCTTGGTTCTCTTTCATCACAGCTTAATATTGACATGAACCTGACTGCCAATAATTATACCCGCATGTTTATGGTATTGGACGAGGTAACCGGCGACATCATAGAAACAACAGGCAGTGGCACGTTAAAAATGCACACGGGCACCAGTTCCCCATTCACCATTAACGGCAAATACACGATAGACCGCGGCTATTATCGGTTTAGTTTCCAGGAAATTTTTAAGAAACCATTTGTACTATTGCCAGACGAAGGCAGCTATATAAGATGGGATGGCGATCCTAACCTGGCAGAAATTAATTTAAAGGCCAAGTACATAGCAAATGATGTAAAACTCAGCTCATTGTATTCAGAACAAAGCCAAACTACCGATCCGGAACTGGTGAGATTAAAGAGTGAACGAACAGATGTTGATGTACTTTGTACACTGACCGGTTCCCTGGGTAAACCTGATATTTACTTTGACATTGCCCTGGCCGCCAATAGCGACGTAAAAAACAGTCAACGCCTGCTTAGCGACCTTCAGCGCATCAATAACGATGATAATGAAAAAAACAAGCAGGTAGCTTACCTGATCGTATTCAGGAGTTTTGCTCCAATCGGTCAATATAATGTTCAGCAAACCGATGCGGCTACGTTTGCATTTAATACCATTTCCGAATATGTATCGGGCTACCTCAGCAGTTCACTGAAAACATTATTGTACGGCATTTTTAAAGACCCCACACTCAGCGTAAACTTCAACTACACCAGGGCGTCCATCGACCCAACGGGAACAGGCACCTCAAACAACAATACAGTGAACTTTACGCGGGATAACATTAGCCTTCAGTTCATCAAGTCCCTGTTGAACGATAAACTGGTGGTCACTTTTGGAAGTGATTTTAACTTCGTGAGCAGCGGCTCTCAATCAACAATTGACCAGGAAAGTACTAATTTTCTTTTTTTACCCGATGTAACTGCCGAATATAAAATCACACCCGATGGCAAGTTCAGGGTAAGCTGTTTTTACCGTAGTAATTTTGATGTACTCTCTACTACGGGTAAAAGAAACAGGGCGGGGGGAAGTATTTCATTCCGGACAGAATTCGATTCCGAGAAAATTAAAAAGAAGAGACAAGCATTGGAGCAAAAAACGGAGAACCAGGAAAGCGATTCAACTGTGGTAAAATTGTTTTAGAATAATGTTCACTATAAAAAAGTGATCTCTGCTTCTCTTGGCTTTTTGTTACTATTTTTTTTCGTTATTGCCGGTTTTTCTTTGTAATTGACCAGCCCATACGATGCAACGGAAACGGAGATGATAGTGGATAGATTATATATCAAAAAGCTGTCCTGGAGAGCACTTTGCTCCGGCAGGATGTAGTTGTAAATGAAAGTAACAACGGAAACTCCATATTCAAACAATAAAGCATAATAAATAAACTGCATCGAATACGCGGCATTCTCATGCTTTATTCCCCTGATATAATGTACAATAGTCCATATAATGTACATCAAAATAATCCCTAACCCCACCCCCACCATCAGGGTTTCAGCGTAATCCTGTAATCGCGTAATAATTGTTATTAGTAAGGCTGTCCATAAAAATGCAGGAAGCATTTTCCTGATGCTATTTTTTATCGGTTCAATATGTGAAGTTTTGTAAAGAATGAAGAGCATAAATGGGGCGTCGGCCAGGTTGTATAATCTTTCGGTAACCACCATAAGGGGGCTGCTGGTAAAGGTTGCGCTGTAATATAACAAGTTAACAACACCTGCCACCAGCCAATATACAGCAAACCATAAAAACATCCGGTGTTTTAAAAGATGTCTTGCCATTAACACTATAAAAGGTACAAAGAAAGAAATGGCAGTTATGGCAGCAATAATTTGATAGGTATAGGGTACTTCTTTCACTGGTTATGAATTAACATATAAGCGAAAAAAAATATCCTTTATTGTTATCACATGATTATTGTGGGATTTGTACTCAAGAAGCAGGTTGCAGAAATTACTACGGTTGGACTGTGCTATTACAGGCTCGTTTGCTTAATAACTTTTTTGTTGACCCGACCTTCCTCATCAGGATGGCACAGGATGTATGTTCTTCTTTTTAATATTACCTTGAAAGAAATGCTACGTGACGATGAAGGAGCGCGTTTCATCTATTGCTCGTAGGAATTCAATAGCCCCAATGCATATGAAATATATTTTTCAAATCTTTACAATTACTGTTCAATGCTTGTTCTTATTATTTTCCTGCAAAGAACGAGGGTCAGTTACAAACCCTAATGTTTTGATCCTGCATGCCGATGAATGGCGGGCACAGGCAACAGGTTATGCGGGAGATCCGAATGTTAAAACTCCAAACCTTGATAAACTCGCCGCGGTAAGTGCCAATTTAGTAAATGCGGTATCGGGCATATCGGTGTGTACCCCACATCGCGCATCGCTGATGACCGGTCAGCGGCCGTTAACGAACGGCCTATTCATGAATGATGTGATGTTGGATACAAACGCGGTAACCATTGCAAAAGTTTTTGCTAAGCACGGATATAAAACAGGATATATCGGGAAATGGCATCTCGATGGCCAGGCCCGCCTGGCTTTTACGCCGCCCGGCGGGCGTAGGCAGGGATTTCAATACTGGAAAGCGGTGAATTGTACCCATAATTATAATCACTCCGTGTACTACGACAATGATGATACCACAACAAGGTATTGGGATGGATATGATACTTTTGCCGAGACAAAAGATGCCGGGCAGTATATTCATGATAATGCGCATAGTAACCAACCTTTTTTCCTGATGCTTTCCTGGGGTACACCGCACGATCCTTATCATACCGCACCTGAAAAATACAGGAATTTGTACGATTCTTCTAAAATTGTGCTGCGTTCAAACGTTCCCGATAGTATGCAAAAGAAAACACGATATGATTTAACGGGCTATTACGCACATATGTCGGCTATTGATGATATGGTTGGAGAGGTGTTAAATATTTTGAAAGCGGAAGGCATTCTTGACAACACCATCATCCTGTTTACATCCGATCATGGTGATTTACTGGGTTCACACGGGGCGTATTTTAAGCAGCAGCCTTACGATGAATCGATCCGCGTGCCCATGCTGTTTTACTATTCGGGCAAGGATGCCATTAAAAAAGGAAGCTATACGGCGATGATCAATTCCGAGGATTTAATGCCAACACTTCTTGGATTGACCGATATTAAAATCCCCGGGTCGGTGCAAGGCATTAATTTCAGTAAATACCTGAGGGGAACGGGAAAAGACCCAAAAGATACAGCGGCGTTGATTACCTGCGTGCAACCGTTTGGGCAATGGATACGCTCCAGGAACGGAAAGGAATATAGGGGTATCCGTACACCACAGTTCACTTATGTGCGCGACTTAAAAGGTCCATGGTTATTGTTTGATAACGTAAAAGACCCCTATCAGATGAATAATTTAGTGGGGAAGCAGGAATACGCGGGTACTCAGGATCGCCTCAATAAAACGCTCATGCAAAAACTGAAAGCTGACGGTGATGAGTTTTTACCGGGATTGGAGTATGTGAAGAAGTACAATTATCCCGCATTGGATGCGACTGAAACGGTTCCCTATTGGGGATTTGACAGCAATAGAAAGCAATAAACAGGAGGTTGACTTTTCAATAATCGCCCGTAAATTGAGGTGTATACTCAACTCTCTTTAAAAGTATGAAAAATCAAATATCAGCAGTAAGGATGATCATGATGAGCTTCGTTATCTTGATCGTCCTTCTTTCATTCGTACGCACTTCGTTGCACCCTGTCTCTGAAAAAGGCCACCCGGGCAAACCCAATATTATTTTTCTTTTAACGGACGATCAGCGGTGGGATGCAATGGGGGCAATGGGTAATTCAATCATACGAACCCCTAATATGGATAAATTAGCCAGGGCAGGCGTATTGTTTCAAAACGCCTATGTAACAACCTCTATTTGTTGCGTAAGTCGCGCCAGCTTATTAACGGGGCAATACGAATCTATCCATAATATCCATGACTTCAATACCGATTTGCCGCCCGGTGCCATGGCCAACACTTACCCTGCCTTATTAAAAAATGCGGGATACCAGTTAGGATTTATTGGCAAGTTTGGAGTAGGACATCATCCGCCGGAACAACTGTTTGACTTTTGGGTGGATACAGAGGCGGGTGGCAAGGGGCAACCTGATTATATTACAACCGATAAATACGGGAATAAAATTCATGATACCGATACCATAGGAATGGCCATCCGGCATTTCCTTGGCGGATTGGGCGGTAACGGCAAACCTTTCTGCCTTTCAGTTAGCTTTAAAGCGCCACACGAGCAGGATGGCAATCCGCCAAAGTATATCATTCAACCTAAGTATAAAGACTATTACAGCGATGTAGCAATACCGGAGCCTGTTACCGCCAAACCCGAATATTGGAATCAATTTCCCGCCTTCTTTAGAACCGATTCTAATTTTGCCAGGTTGAGATGGCAGGGATTGTTTGGCACGCCTGAACTGTTCCAGGAAAATGTAAAGAATTATTACCGTTTAATTACCGGCGTAGACGATGTAGTAGGAAACATAATGAAGCAATTGGATCAGCTCGGCATTGCCAATAATACCGTTATCATATTAATGGGTGATAATGGAATGTTCCTGGGAGAGCATGGTATGGAAGGTAAATGGTATGGTTACGAAGAATCGATCAGGGTGCCACTGCTTATTTACAATCCAAATACACCAGATAAAATCAAACAGTATAAAGCACAGCAAATAGCATTGAATATAGATATTGCGCCCACAATCCTGGCAATGGCCGGGGTGCAGGCTCCAACGGAAATGCAGGGTGTAGATTTGTTTTCAGTTTTGGAGGACGAAATTCCGGAACGGAGTGATTTCTTTTATCAACATTATTTTTTAGGCGGTCCACGCATTCCCCGGGTGGAGGGTGTTGTAACAAAGGATTTTAAATACATGAATTATGTAGAACACAACTATGAGGAACTGTTTGACCCGGTGCACGACCCTCATGAAACCACTAATTTGGTAAATGACCCTAAACATAAAAAGATACTGGAAGTGCTGCGTAAAAGATATCAGGCATTGAAAAAAATACATGGTGTGCCGCCAAAAAATTGGAACGGTATGAAAACTGCGTTTTAGAAATTGTTTGAATAGAAAGGTTTTTACACATAAAGAATCATAGGTGCATTGCAATGCATAGATTTTGTGGTTCAATGGGATATCCCGTCAGGTCAGCTATAATCTTCTATGTTTCTATCTTCCTATATGGTATTTCGTTTGTTATTTACTCTTAAACAAAGCTGCAATAGATTTTTTGAATTTAGATTTCCGTTAAAATACCTTGCCAAAAATTTTATGATTCCTATGTTTCTATGTGGCAAATCTCTGCATAATGCTGATCCTACTAATTATATTTGCTTTTAAACATGGCTATGGCAATACTCATTACAGGATCAACTGGCTATATCGGTTCCAAACTCACAGCAAAACTAGCCAGCCAGGGCCACCAGGTCCATCTTTTGTGCAGGACCCCTCCTACCCTTCCGGAATTCCAAAAGCCAAATATTAAAATTTTTACGGGCGATATTACCCAATCGGAAACGCTTCAACCTGCGCTGGAAGGTGTGCAGCAGGTATATCATCTTGCTGCATATGCCAGGCTTTGGGCTAAAGATCCTTCCGTTTTTCATAGGTTTAATGTAAAAGGAACGGAGAATATTTTAGGGGCTGCAAAATCAGCTGGCGTGTCAAAAGTCGTGTATACGTCTACTGCCGGCGTGATAGGCCCTTCGAAAGATAAACCGATGTCGGAATCTGATCCCAGGATTACTGGTTTCTTTAACCTGTACGAACAAACAAAAAGTGAGGCTGAGGCCATAGCAATGGAATATGCGAAGCAAGGATTACATGTTTCTATTCTGAATCCATCAAGAATATACGGTCCCGGTTTCGATACCGGCAGTAACCCGGTAACCAAAATTGTTGAACTGTACGTAAAAGGAAAATGGAAGGTTATTCCCGGATCAGGAAATGATATCGGATCTTACCCGTTTATTGATGATGTGGTAGACGGGCACATTAAAGCCATGGAAAAAGGACGGAGCGGTGAACGCTATATCTTTGGAGGAACGAATGCAACCTTTAATGAACTGATAGCTGCTATTAAAAAATACAGTGGTGTTGAAAAGAAATTAAGGCATATTCCATTTTCGGTGCTTAATGTCCTAAGTCACGCCATGTTATGGAATGCCAAGGTTACGGGGAAATATCCTACGATGACGCCAGACTGGGTAGCTAAATATAAATACCATTGGGCTTTAGACAGCAGCAAAGCCGTAAACCAATTGGGTTATCGCATAAGGCCATTGGAAGAAGGCATTAAAGAAACGGTGGAATGGGTGAAGAAGAACAGGCAATGAACGATAAGCCCTTTGCCATAATTACGAGGGGCAGATGCGGCATTTATATTGAACGTAAGCCGCTTCGCCAACTTTTTTTGTATACCAGGCAGAGAAATTTATGGCGCTTCCAGGTCGTTCCTGTATTCCTTTTCAAAATTGCTGCGGATAGTTTCCGAAATTCGGCAGTAACTGTTCGTGGGTTTGCCCCGGTGGCATAAATATTAATGAACGCGTTGGGAAATCAAATAAAGCATTAAAGGGTATTGCCCGTAAAGCGTACAATCATCCGAAGCTATTGCTGCGATTATAATTCTTGAGATATTGTTGGGTAAGTCGGTCATTGTGCCGGTAAATTAAATTGGCTGACGGAATGGCTTAATCGCATTATTCCGGGGTATTTTATCAATACGGTTATCGCCAATGCGGCTAAACGGCAAAGTCCAAATTTGAACTGAGCAAAATCAGGTTTCTTTTTAATGTTTTTCTATTAATTTCGCGTCGAATATACGCTAGTCTGTGAGGCTGATATTTTAAAAAAACTGATCTATGGGTACGGAAATGGTAAATTCTAAGAAGCCGTATTTTTCCAAAGCCAATGAGGATATCTTTCTGCAGCTTCGAACCGAAGCCAAAAAAATCGTAAGCCGTCTCGAACCTCAAAGAAGAAGGGAGATATTAGTAAAGGCTTATCTCTTCCCTTCACTTTACTTTTTTTTCTGGGCATTAGCATTGGGTTTTGGTAAAACACCAGGTGTTTTATACGGCTGCTATTTTTCAATGGGTATTTTAATTGTGCTCAACTACCTCAATATTGTGCACGACGCGGTGCACCACAATATTTTTCGTAGCCGCCGGGCCAATGAATGGTATGCTTACCTGTTTGACATTATGGGTGCCAATAGTTTCATATTTAAAGCCCGCCATGTGCGATTCCATCATAATTATCCCAATGTGGATGGATGGGATACGGATATCGATCAAAGCGCATTGGTGAGGATTGTTCCGCATTCACCCATTTCACGATTTCACAAATACCAGCATATTTACCTTCCGTTCGTGTATCCCCTGTTTTTATTTAACTGGCTGTTGATCCGGGATTTTAAAGATTTTTTCAATAAAAACAGAACTGTTCAAAAATTGATCACCATACCCCGGGAGGAGTTCATAAAGCTATTTGTTTTTAAAATGCTTTTTTTGGGTTACGCGGTGATTATCCCCAAAATCGTCCTGGATATTTCCTGGCTTACCATGCTGGTTGCTTTTTGTATAATGATTTTTACGGCCAGTGTTTTTGCATTGATGGTACTGCTTCCGCCGCATGCCAATACCGAATCTGAATTTCCTGCGCCGGATGCCGAAAAAAAGCTACCACACACCTGGTTAATGCATATGCTCATTACTACTAATGACGTAACTGGCAACAATTGGTTTACACGTAACGTAATGGGTAATTTTAATTATCATGTTGCTCACCACCTTTTCCCTAACATACATCATTGCTATTATCCGGAGATAACCAATGTATTGAAACAGCTTTCCCTTCAAAATAACCTGCCTTACAGGTCGTACTCAATGTTTACCTCGCTCAAAAAACACTACCTTCTTTTAAAGCAAAACAGGGCCGACTTTGATGTTTGGGAAGAATCCATGTAAAACCTCTTGTTGAACGAAAATCAATGTTGAACACTATAGTAGCGTAGCAGTTGGATTTTGTACAACTAAGTATGTAAATTGTGCAAAATCAAAAAATGGATTTTACTTGGGAATGCCAGGTGGCTATTATTACAGGAGCGGCTTCAGGGTTGGGTTTTGCAATTGCAAAGCGGTTATCGGCGCATGAAGTCAAGCTGGCTTTATTCGATAAAGACCCGGACAAATTGCGCATTGCAGCTGGTGCGTTACCTGGAGAAAACGAAATATTCGCTTTTGATATCACCAATGAAAATGCAGTACAGGAAGCTGTAGAAGCGACGGCGAAAAAATTTGGTAAAATTGATATCCTCGTCAATAGTGCTGGCATAACCGGCGACACCAACATTAAAAGTCACCTCAGTTCAACCGACAACGTCGAATTGGTTTTCTCTGTCAATTTTATGGGCAGCTACTTTACTTCCAAACATGCCCTGCCATGGATGTTGCAGAATAACTATGGCCGTATTTTGCATATTGCATCTATTGCCGGAAAGGAAGGAAACGCCGGCATGCTCGCCTACTCTGCTTCTAAAGCTGCAGTAATTGGGATGACCAAGGTGCAGGGCAAGGAATATGCAGAAACAAACATCACGGTAAACGCATTGGCACCAGCTGTTATACAAACAGCAATGGTAGACGCCTTGCCTGAAGCCCAGGTAAAGTACATGACGGATAAGATACCCATGAAACGCTGCGGAACCCTGGATGAGGCTGCGGATATGGCCTGTTTTATCGTATCACCAGCAAATAGTTTTTCAACCGGCTTCACTTTCGACTTGTCTGGTGGAAGGGCCACTTATTAAAGTAAAGACATTTACGAATAAAATAACAAAATGACTGATACAAAATTTTATCCTGGCGAAATAAAGATTGGTGTTGTGGGATTGGGTTTAATGGGATGCAGCATCACCACCTGCCTTTTGATGGCGGGGCACCCGGTGGTGGCAGTAGCGCCTATTCCTGCAGATATGAAACATGCCGGCAAACGCATCACCAAGCATTTACAAAGATCAAAGAAGGAAAAACTGGTGGACCACCCTGCAGCATTCTATTTGCAGCAGCTGCTCATCACTGAAGATTACAATGCCTTGCGCCACTGTAAACTGGTCATTGAGTGCACGCTCGAAAGTATTGAAATTAAAAAAGGTGTATACAGCAAAATAGAAGCTGTGATAGGCAAAGATGCGCTCCTTGCCAGCAATACTTCAGCGATTCCGATAAGCATATTGCAGCAGCAAACTAAATATCCCGCCCGTTTTTTTGGGTTACATTGGGCGGAGCCCTCACACACCACCCGCTTCCTGGAAATTATTTGCGGAAACGGGAGTGATATCAAAAAGGGGGAAGAGCTTTACGAATTATCACATGCATGGGGAAAGGAACCTACCCTGGTGCGCAAGGATATCAGGGGATTTATTACTAACAGGCTGATGTATGCGATGTACCGCGAAGCCATATCGCTGGTTGAAAACGGGTATGCTACAGTGGAGGATGTGGATAGGGCATGCCGGAATAATACAGGGTACTGGATGACCTTAGTGGGCGTATTCCGCTGGATGGACCTGACCGGCGTGCCGGCCTACCATACGGTGATGAAAGATCTGTTCCCCACATTAAATAATAGTACCGAAGTGCCTAAACTGATTGATGATATTGTAAAAGACGGGGGAAAGGGAACAGCCAATGCCCATGGATTTCACCAATACACAGCAGAGGAGGCGAAGCTTTGGGAAGAAACTTTTACTGCCTTTAGCTATGATATCCGGAAACTGGCATTGAAATACCCGGAAGACGTGGTGAAAAAGAAGCTGAAAGAGAAAAAACAAGCACGCAAATAAAATGGGGCTTACCGTATTTTCGACCCGTGTAATCTTGTCTGTTTTACGAAAAATTCAAACCGATAGTAAATGCTGATCATTGATGCTCATCTTGACCTTTCCATGAATGCCCTGGAATGGAACCGCGATTTGAAACAACCGGTTGCCGCCATCAGGGAACGGGAAAAAGGCATGACGGATAAACCCGATCGCGGCAAAGGGATGGTATCCTTGCCGGAACTGCGAAAAGGACAGGTAGGGATAGTTGTAGCGACAATGATTGCACGGTTTGTGGAACCAAACAGTTCGAGGCCCGGGTGGCATTCGCCTGAACAGGCCTGGGCACAGGCACAGGGACAAAATGCATGGTATAAAGCAATGGTAGATGTTGGTGAAATGGTGCAAATCACCAATAAAATGGAATTGGATGACCATATCCATTTGTGGAATAACACCGATTTGGCGGATGAAAAAAAAGCAGTTGGATATATTTTAAGCCTCGAAGGTGCAGATTCAATAGTTAATCTAAGCTACCTCGAAAAATATTACCAGCTTGGCTTACGTGCACTTGGACCAGCACACTATGGCCCCGGGCGATATGCGCCTGGTACAAGCATGGAAGGACCCTTAACAAATGCCGGGGTAGAATTGCTAAAAGAGATGGATGCATTGAATATTATTCTCGATGTAACGCATCTAACCGACCAGGGTTTTACACAAGCTGTAAACATGTATAAAGGACCCATATGGGCAAGCCATCACAACTGCAGGTCACTTGTAGATTACCAGCGGCAATTAACGGATGAACAAATCAAAATTTTGATTGAAAGAAAATCGGTGATTGGCGGTGTACTTGATGCCTGGATGCTAAAACCCGGGTGGATAAGGGGTAAGCATGATCCCAGGACCGAGGGCATCACACTGGATGTGTTAATAGATCATTACGATCATATTTGCCAAATCGCTGGCAACAGCCGGCATATTGCAATTGGAAGCGACCTTGATGGCATGTTCGGCCAAGAGCAGTCGCCATACGATATGGATACCATTGCAGATTTACAGTTGCTCAAAGGTTTGCTTGCAAAACGCGGTTATGCGCCCGAAGACATTGAAAACATCTTTCATAAAAACTGGTTGCGTTTTTTGCACGATGCGTGGAGTTGAGCGAAGGAAAAATTAAAAGGCAAGGGTGGAAAGAGAGACGAAAAAAAGTGGGACCAATCCCGGCTTTCTTTTTTAGTTTCACCTCTCCGCAGCAATAGCACATCAGAAAGTAACTGCCGCATTATCTATCACTTTGCCTCTTTCGGTGCGCATGGTTCGCGCTGGAAATTTCGTTATTACACGGTAGTCGTGTGTTGCCATCACTATTGCTGCTCCATAATCTTTGGAGATGTGAAATAAGAGCTGCATAATTTCATCCGAAGTTTCAGGGTCAAGATTTCCGGTAGGTTCATCTGCTAAAATCAATTTGGGTGAATTGAGCAAGGCGCGCCCAACATCCACACGTTGCTGTTCGCCACCCGATAACTCAAAGGGAAATTTAAACCCCTTTGTTTTTAATCCAACTTTATCGAGTACGTCGTTTATTTTTTCTTCAATGAGTTTCTCATCCTTCCATCCTGTGGCTCGCAATACAAATTTCAGGTTGTCGTGCACGTTACGGTCGGTCAGCAATTGAAAATCCTGGAATACGATACCGAGGTTTCGCCTGAGGAAAGGAATCTTTTTCCAATCCATCTCCCTTAACTTATATCCCACTACAGTCCCCTCTCCTTCTTTCAATTTGAGCTCCCCATAAAGGGT
>DASUFG010000037.1:0-6149 GCA_036274715.1 Agriterribacter sp. | reverse complement strand
AATCATAAATGAAAAATTAATTATTACTTTTACATATAACCCCTCGACCTTTTTAAGGTACATAGGAGCCGCTTGTTGACCATTGGTAGTGCCGGGCACAGTTCGCAGGGATGAGATCGTGCCCTGAATACTGTCATAGTTTCTACGATCTGTTTATTTTTTCCGAACTTTCTATAGGTATTAGCATTCATCCTTTCAAACCGAAGCATATGAAAGAGATTATTAATTGTGCTGCCTATGCAGGCGGGCGAAGAATAGCCGGCGTTGAACTCCATAAAATACACGACATCCTTAAGGAAAAAGATAAGTTCGTTTGGATTGGCTTGCACGACCCATCAGCGGAAATGCTCCGTAAAGTACAGTTGGAATTTGACTTGCACGACCTGGCGGTAGAAGATGCAAACAGGGCGCATCAGCGGGCCAAGATAGAGCTATATGGCAATTCGCTATTTGTGGTACTCCGCACAGCGCAAATGAACAAAGCCCATCATATTGAATTTGGTGAAACCCATTTTTTTGTAGGGATGAATTTTATCGTTAGTGTAAGGCACGGCTCATCTGTTCCGTATACAGAAGTGAGGGCACGATGCGAAACAATGCCCGATTTGTTAAGCAAGGGGCAGGGCTTTGTTTTGTATGCGATTATGGACTTTATTGTGGATCAGTATTTTCCCGTTGTGGATGAACTGGAACTGGAGTTAGAGTCTATAGAGTATAAGGTTTTTAAGGAAAAACCCAGCCGGGAAACCACCGAACAGATATACCAGTTAAAAAGGGAGCTCCTTGAAGTAAAAAGAGCGGTATCACCATTAGTAGATATTTGTAATCGTTTAACCCGCTTTGATATCCAATGCATCTCCAATGAAACGCAACCTTATTTCCGCGATATTTATGATCACGCCTTACGAATTAATGAAATAGTAGATAATACAAGGGAACTGCTCAATACAGCACTGGAAGCCAATTTCTCTTTAATTTCCATCTCGCAAAACGATACGTCAAAAAAATTTGCGGGATGGGCGGCCATCATCGCCATTCCTACCATGATAGCCGGCTTTTATGGCATGAATTTTAAATTTATTCCCGAGCTCAACTGGCATTATGGATATTATGGGGTAATTGCACTAACCGTCACTGCCTGCAGTTTGCTGTATTATTTTTTTAGGAGATCCGGGTGGTTGTAGCTCCGGCAAATCAATGCGCTTCATCGCCCTCCTTTCTCTCGGGCCGCATTTGCGGAAAAAAAAGCACATCCTGTATAGAAGCCTGGTTAGTTAACAACATGCACAAGCGGTCGATACCTATCCCTATGCCTGAGGTGGGCGGCATGCCATATTCGAGCGCACGCAAAAAATCATGATCTATAAACATTGCTTCATCATCGCCCCGTTCCATAAGTTTCACCTGCTCTTGAAAACGTTCCCGTTGATCAACCGGATCATTCAATTCCGTATACGCATTAGCAATTTCTTTACCATTAATCATCAACTCAAAACGCTCTACCAACCCGGCTTTGCTGCGGTGTTTTTTGGTGAGGGGACTCATTTCAACCGGATAATCAATTATAAAAGTGGGTTGTATATAATGATGTTCACATTTTTCTCCAAAAATGGCATCAATCAATTTACCTCTTCCCATATTAGGCTTGTTTTCAACATGCAGTTGCTTACAGGCAGCTCTTAGCTCCTCTTCATTCATCCCGCTGATGTCGATTCCTGTATGTTCTTTAACAGCGTCATAAATGGAAACCCGCTTATAAGGCGCTTTAAAATTGAGCATCTTATCTCCCACCTTCACATCTGTGGTATTGTGCATGGCAACTACAATCTGCTCCAGCAAATTTTCCGTGGTATTCATCATCCAGAAATAATCCTTGTACGCGACGTAAAACTCAAGAATGGTAAATTCAGGATCATGTGTGCGATCCATCCCTTCATTGCGAAAGTTACGGCTGAATTCGTACACCCAGTCAAATCCGCCAACGATAAGCCTTTTCAGGTATAATTCATTGGCAATACGGAGGTACAAGGGAATATCCAACGCGTTATGATGCGTAATAAAGGGTCGTGCCGCAGCACCTCCCGGAATACTTTGCAATACCGGAGTATCAACTTCCAGTGCTCCATGCTCATTTAAATAATTCCGGATGGCGTTGACCATCGTGGTGCGCTTAATAAAAGTATCTTTCAACTGCGGATTGATGATAAGATCGGCGTAACGTTGGCGATATTTAAATTCAGGATCTGTAACGGCATCAAAACTTTGTCCTTCAGCTTCCTTTACAATCGGTAAAGGCTTAAGCGATTTAGAAAGCATGACGAACGAGCTCACGTGAATAGAGGTTTCACCGGTTTTGGTAATAAATCCATATCCTTTTACTCCAATAATATCGCCGATATCAATCAATTTTTTCCAAACCGTATTGTATAGCGTTTTATCCTCGCCTGCACATATATCATCGCGCTTTACATAAATCTGTATCCTGCCCGAATGATCCTGCAATACGGCAAAAGAAGCTTTACCCATATCCCGCACGCCCATTACACGTCCCGCAAAGCTGATATCTGAAAACTGTTCTTTTGTTTCTTCCGAAAAATTGTGCTTTATATCAATGGCCGTGTGGGTAACCGGAAAGGCCTCGGCAGGATAGGGATCAATACCCAGTTTTTGCAATTCCAGCCTTTTCTCTCTCCGTATAATTTCCTGTTCAGATAAATGGGGTGTACTCATTGCATTTTTTTTTCAAAAGTGCTGCAAAGGTACTGGTTAGGCAGAAGCCTGCAAAGATTTTAGCGCTTCAACTCCTGCAGCACCAATTGCACCGCATTTGCGGGACTAACGGGGGTATAAGAAAAGTGCCTGTTAAATTTACTGCTATCAAAAAAGTAATCGCGGTCATATTGATAAGTCATTTCTTTCACTTCTTTGAGCACCGGCATAAAAATACCCAGTAACCCCAGCATGCGGGCAGTTAAGAGACTATAACGGGGTTTCGTGTTTAACGCCTCGGCAAACAATTCAATCCACCGTAGGCCGGTTAGCGGAGTAGCATCGGTTGGTAAATGCCAAACCTGGTTAAAAGCACCGGGAGTATTGCCTAACATGGCTGTGCCTTTTGCCGCATCAGATACAAAAGTGAAGTTGTGAATTTTTGTTGCATTTTCGAGCCAATTTGCCTTTTTGCCTTTCAACAGGTTATCGGTAACCAATTGTTGCAAAACACTGTTTTTACCGTTTGTAAAATCTGCGGACCTGGCAATAAGTGCAGTAAGGTTTCCCAATTTCACCTCCCCTGTCAACATATTGGCTACCTGTTCACGTATCGTCCCTTTTTTACTCGTTGGCCTTACCGGTGTTTCCTCTGTCATATGGTGCAGGAAGTCCCTGTCGTACATATAAACATTATCGAAGAAAACAAGGCGTGCATTGTATTTTTTACATGCCTCGATTACATTGTGCATGGTAACCGGCCAGCGTTCCTGCCATATTTTTAACCGATAGGGAAACCCTATGGTAAGGTAAACTACCTCCGAACCCTTAACGGCTTCATCAACCTGCTTTGCATTGCAGATGTCAGCAGCCATTAATTCGTCTCCAGCATTAATTTTTTGAGGTGTTCTGCTCACCAGCCTGATTGCATCTGTATAAGCAGGAAGTATTTTCGCGAGTTCCACCCCTATAGAACCTCCAGCGCCCAATATGGTTTGCACGTTATATTTTTTAGGTAAAATGAAATAACTTTTAATTCGGCTTTTGTTCAAATGAATTAAGATCCTGCCTGGTTTTCCGCAGCTGCTGCTTCAGAAGCCAGATCTGTTTTTCCATTACTGTGATGCAGTTCATTAATTAACTCAGCCACCAGTGACGTCCAGCCAGTTTGATGACTGGCGCCCAGCCCGCTGCCATTATCGCCATGAAAATATTCGTAAAACAATGCCAGGTGTCTATTTCCCGGCCTGCTGTAAAACCAGTTATAGGCTCCAAAGAGTTTCCGTTCGCCGTCTTCATCTTTCTTAAATAAGCTGATCACCCGTTTGGTGAGCTCATCGGCTACGGCACCCAGCGAAAGTGTAGTACCCGACCCGGTTGGAAATTCAACCCTAAGTTCATCCCCATAAAAAGAACCGTATTTCCTTATGGATTGTATGATCAGGTAATTGATCGGCATCCACACCGGGCCGCGCCAGTTTGAATTGCCACCATAAAAGTCGGAAGTAGAGTCTCCCGGATCGTATTGCACGGTATAATGAACATCGTTGATAGTAACAGAATAGGGATGCTTCTCATGGTACTTCGACATGGCACGTATCCCGCCATCTGAAAGAAATTCATCTTCGTTTAATAAACGTTCCAATAAAAAAACCAGTCGTTCTTTTGGCAGCAAAGAAAGGAGTACGAATTCTCCATGGCTATCCTCTTCATTGGGCCAAAAAAGATTATTTTTCTTCCGGTAATTCTCAAACCAATTGGCCCTTTTTTTAAAATCATTGAGCTTTTCCACGGCTTTTTTCTCAATATTGGATACTGCAAATAGCGTAGTTAAGCCCACGATGGATTGAATACGTAACTGTAGCGGAGAAGAGCCTGCGATGGATAAGGTGTCGTAAAAAAACTTGTCTTCTTCATTCCAAAGCCCGTGTATATTTAAGGCTTCGGCAATGAGCACAAACTGCTCAAAAAACTTAGTAGCGGTATCTTCAAAAGCAGGGTCATGCACGGCAATTTCCAATGCCATATCCATCATGTTTAACGCGTACATTCCCATCCAGCTTGTGCCGTCGGCCTGCTCAAGATGCATATTGGAGCCCAATTGCGAACTCCGGTTAAACACACCAATATTATCTAATCCCAAAAACCCGCCTTCAAAAAGATTATTTCCTTTTACGTCTTTTCGGTTCATCCACCACGTAAAGTTGATCAACAGTTTCTGAAAAACTTTTTTCAGGAAAACTATATCGCCTTTCCCTTCTTTCTTCTTTTCTATATAGTATACCTGTAAGGCCGCCCATCCCTGTACCGGCGGATTCACATCTCCAAAATTCCATTCATAGGCCGGCAACTGCCCGTCTGGTTTCATATACCATTCCCTCATAATCAGCAACAATTGGTGCTTGGCAAAACACGGGTCGGCAACCGCCATCGAAATACAGTGAAACGCAAGATCCCACGCCGCATACCAGGGATATTCCCATTTATCGGGCATTGCAATTACATCCTGGTTCTTCAGGTGCTTCCAATCGTGATTGCGTCCGTGCAGTTTACCTGGGTTTACAGGACTTATTCCATCGCTTGTGGTAAGCCAGCGCTCAACGTCAAAGTGATAATATTGTTTGCTCCACAGCAATCCCGCCAATGCTTGTCGTTGTATTTGCGCCATATCCTCGTCCATGCCTGCAGGTAATATTGCGGCATAAAAATCGTTTGCCTCTTCCTTACGCATAACAAACAGCTTTTCAAATCCTCTGGCAAAAGGGTTTTCAATGAGTTTGTTGCTCAGCCTGCAATAGATGGTTTTTGTACTACCAGCTGCAACTTTGAGTTTATATACCGGGGAAAACTTGGTACCTTTTTTTCTTTCGCGAAGCTGTTTTACATTTTTGCCACTAATGATGGCATCATGAAAAGCGTCTTTTACAAAAGGGGTTTTATTGGGTTTTCCGCCCACCCGCTCCGTGTTGGTTTCATTTTCTGTAAAAAAACAATCGTCGGCTCGCTGGAAATATAGATAATATTTACCCAATCGATGATGGGTAGCTGTAACCGCATTCTTGTCAAGATAGGTGATTGAAGGCTTTTTATCGGTTGCTGCATAACTCCACCTGTTATAAAACCAAAGCGTTGGCAATACGGTGATGGGTGCCGCTTTTGGTCCACGATTGTGCAGGTCAATTTTGATAATGATGTCTTGCGGACCCTGTTTGGCATAAGTAACCAACACATCAAAATACTCATCATTATCAAAAACGCCGGTATCTAATATTTCATATTCGGGTTCCAGTTTGGAACGTAGCCGGTTTTGATCCAGCAATTTGTCGTAAGGGAAGGCCTGTTGCGGGTACTTATAAAGATATTCCATGTAATAGTGAGTAGGAATATTATCAAGGTGATGATAGAGTTCCTTGACATCTTCGCCATGATTACCTTCTCCA
>DASUFG010000036.1:0-4298 GCA_036274715.1 Agriterribacter sp. | reverse complement strand
CCAGGATGTTGCGATATAGCCGCGTTGCTCATCCCTCAAATATACCACATATAATATTGCGGTGGTCCTTCCAGTCTCCATCGGCTCCTTTTGTTACATTTGCACAAATTTAAACAGCGTTGAAGCATTTAAAGTCTGTTAACAAATATTTCATAAAGTACAGGTGGCGATTTTTACTTGGCATCGTCTTCATTGTTGTTTCCAACTATTTTGGGATTCTTGCGCCACAGGTCACCGGGTTTGTAATGGACAAAGTGCAGATAAAAATCAGCGAGCTGGGTAACAGCCCGGAAAAATATGCCAAAGCCTATTCAAAAGAATACGACCCGTTGGTAAAAATTTTTATCAATGAAACAGATAAAAGAATAGGTCAACACGATTTTACCTGGCTTGTAATGGTGTGTGGTGTTACCTTGCTGGTGCTGGCTTTACTACGGGGGGTTTTTATGTTTTTTATGCGGCAAACGATTATAGTCATGAGTCGCCTGATAGAATATGATCAGAAAAATGAAATATACCAGCACTACCAACAACTCGACACCGCTTTTTACAAAGCGCACAGCACCGGCGACCTGATGAGCCGTATGTCAGAAGACGTAAGCCGGGTACGAATGTACACAGGTCCGGCAACCATGTATTTTATTAACCTGGTGGCGCTTATCGGCTTCAGTCTTTTTTACATGTTCCAGAAAAACTGGGAACTCACGTTATATGTGTTGACGCCACTTCCAATACTGGCTGTTACTATTTACATGGTTAATACCATCATCCATAAAAGAAGTGAAAATATACAGTCGCAACTCAGCACTCTTACTACCAATGCGCAGGAATCTTATTCAGGTATACGGGTGATCAAG
This sequence comes from Agriterribacter sp., assembly GCA_036274715.1. Lineage (GTDB taxonomy): Bacteria > Bacteroidota > Bacteroidia > Chitinophagales > Chitinophagaceae > Agriterribacter. The sequence continues at coordinate 3,441 of DASUFG010000036.1, read as the reverse complement.
TCGTTCGCGCAGGAAAAAACGATGGAGCATTTTTTTGAGTCGAACAGTGAATCGTATAAGAAAAGCGCTGTTAATTTAGCCAAAATAGAAGCTATCTACTTTCCTTCCATCAGTTTACTTATTGGCTTAAGCACCCTGCTCACGGTCATGATAGGTGGCATATACCATATACAGAATCCCGAAGGCACCACCATTGGAACCATTGCCGAATTTGTAGTGTACATTAATATGCTCACTTTCCCGGTAAGCTCCATAGGGTGGGTAGCCAGTATGATACAAAGGGCTTCGGCCTCTCAAAAACGACTGAATGAATTCCTGGATACTGTTCCGGATATCCGGAATAGGGAAACACCTACCCCGGTTCAACTACAGGGGCATATCAGGTTCGAACATGTTGATTTCACCTACCCGCATACCGGCATCAAGGCGCTGAACGATTTTTCGTTGAATATCCCCCAGGGCAATAAAATTGCGGTTATTGGCAAAACCGGAAGTGGTAAATCAACGATTGCCCATCTGCTGTTACGGATGTATGACCCTACAGGTGGAAGGATTTTATTAGATGAGAAAGATATCCGTGAAATGGATATGCGGGAGATGAGAGACCAGATCAGCTATGTGCCCCAGGATGTATTTTTGTTCAGCGACAGTATAGCCGGTAATATCCGTTTTGGGTTAGATAGCGCAACCGACGCAATGGTGCACAAAGCTGCGCGCCAGGCAAGTGTGGAAAAAGAAATTAATACGTTTCAGCAAGGCTTTCAAACCCTGGTGGGCGAACGTGGGGTTACCTTAAGCGGCGGTCAAAAGCAACGCATTTCCATCGCGCGGGCCATGATCAAAGACCCTGAGATCGTGGTTTTCGATGACTGCCTCAGCGCCGTGGATGCCAGGACTGAAAAGGAAATCATCGGTAATTTGTACGACTTCCTGAAGTCTAAAACCGCTATTATTATCACTCACCGCATTTTCAGTCTATTTACATTTGACAGTATAATTGTGATGGATGACGGGAAAATAGTAGAAAAAGGCACACACGATGAATTGCTGATGCTGAATGGGCATTATTCCGAAATGTACCGAAAGCAGCAGGAACAGGAACTTAAAGACGAGTGAAAGCAGAAATTAAACATTGAGAAGAGTTTTGGTTAAAATTTTGTCAATTCAAAAACAATTTTATCTTTGTCCCTATTTAAAAAAGCTAAAACTTTAAAACATTATTACTGTGGCGTACGACAACAATGAAAAAAGGATGGAAAGTGTGTATAGCAAACGCATCCGTGCAGGAAAACGCAGAACTTATTTCTTTGACGTTAGAAGCACCCGCAATCAGGATTATTATTTAACGATCACTGAAAGCCGTAAACGCTTTAACGACAATGGATATGACAGGCACAAGATTTTTCTGTACAAAGAAGATTTCAACAAGTTCATTAAAGCGCTTAGCGAAGCCGTGGATCATGTTAAGACGGAACTAATGCCGGATTTTGATTTTGATGCATTTAACCATGATAATGATGAAGCATACAACCCCGATGCTCCGGTTAATGAAAATGGTGAAAATGTTGAGAACGAGAATGGTGTGGCCGAAGTGGAGGAAATTACCGCGGAAGTGGTTGCAGCACCACCCGCCGTTGAACCACCTGCGCAAAACAATGGCGCTGATGAAGAAGTGGACAAATGGTAAAAATGTAATGACTTAAATATTAAAACCCCGGATGGCTCTATCCGGGGTTTTTGTTGATACATCACCTATCCGCCATTTTATTGATTTAACTTCTCATTTCTTTATACCGGTTAATTAAACCATTAGTAGAAGAATCGTGCGTGTGTACCTTCTCATCATTTTGCAGCTCAGGCAAAATTTTATTGGCTAATTGCTTACCCAACTCTACACCCCACTGGTCGAAACTAAAAATATTCCATATCACGCCCTGAACAAATATCTTATGCTCGTACAAAGCGGTTAACTGACCCAATGTATAGGGTGTTATCTTTTTTATCAAAAACGAATGTGTGGGTCTATTGCCTTCAAAAACCTTAAAAGGCGTAAGTTTCTGTTTCTCTTCTTCGCTTAAACCACCCAGTTCGCTTTCCACTTCTGCCTTGGTTTTGCCATTCATGAGGGCTTCGGTCTGGGCAAAGAAATTGGACAATAATTTTGGATGATGGTCGCCGATAGGATTGTGACTGACAGCCGGTGCAATAAAATCGCAGGGAATGATTAAAGTGCCCTGGTGAATCAATTGATAAAATGCATGCTGCCCGTTTGTTCCCGGTTCGCCCCAAATTACAGGACCGGTGGAATACGTGGTTTTTTCTCCGTTGCGATCAACATACTTGCCATTGCTTTCCATATTGCCCTGTTGAAAATAAGCGGCAAAGCGGTGCATATATTGATCATATGGCAGGATAGCCTCTGTTTGGGCACCAAAAAAGTTCGTATACCATAACCCAATGAGCGCCATAATAACCGGAATATTTTTTTCAAAAGGGGTATCACGGAAATGGTTATCCGTAGCATGAGCGCCCTTAAGCAGCGCTTCAAAATTGGCATACCCGATTGTCAATACGATCGACAAACCAATGGCACTCCACAGGCTGTAACGGCCGCCTACCCAATCCCAGAATTCAAACATATTTGCTTTGTCGATACCAAAGGCTACCACCGCTTTTTCATTCGTAGAAAGTGCAACAAAATGTTTAGCCACTTCCTTTTCGTCTTTGGCGGTCGCTAAAAACCAGTTTCTCGCTGTATGGGCGTTAGTCATGGTTTCCTGGGTGGTAAAGGTTTTGGACGCAACCAGGAACAGCGTCTCTTCCGGATTTACTTTTTTGAGTGTTTCTGCAATATGAGTTCCATCCACATTCGAAACAAAAAAGGTTTCGATACCTTCCACCCAATATGGTTTTAAAGCCTCCGTAATCATCACCGGGCCCAGGTCGCTGCCACCGATGCCGATATTCACAATATATTTTATCTTTTCCCCGGTATACCCCTTCCATTCGCCACTATGAATACGGTTGGAAAATAATTTCATCTGGTTTAACACCCGCTGAATACCGGGCATAATATCCGCTCCATCCAGCATCACGGGTTTGCCCGAAAAATTGCGCAAAGCGGTGTGCAAAACGGCGCGGTTCTCGGTTTGATTGATTTTCTCCCCGGCAAACATAGCCTCCACAGCCGCCTTTAATTTAGATTCCTCCGCTAAGGTAAAAAGCAAAGAAAGCGTTTCGTCGTTAATGATGTTTTTGGAATAGTCGAACAAAATATCGTCGAAAGAAAGAGAATACTGATCAAAGCGTGCCGGGTTTTCGCTGAACAGGCTTTTTATCTTTTTTGTGCGCATCAGGGCATAATGCATATCAAGCGCCTTCCATGCGGCGGTTTGCTTTGGATTAACATGGGGGAATGCCATATAATAATTGTTGATTTGC
>DASUFG010000035.1:0-3558 GCA_036274715.1 Agriterribacter sp. | reverse complement strand
AAGGGAATGGACAGCGTTATTGCAAATAGTGCTGCTTTCAATCAAAGTCAAAAAGAATACATATATAATACGTATTGGAGTGAAGATGTAAAGGAGAGGAGAAAGAAGTTGATGCCTTTTTTGTGGAATACGGTTGCGGTTAATGGCCAATTGTATGGCAACCGGACTTATAATAATTTTGTGAATACCGCCAATCCTTATTGGTTTTCGTACCCGGGCTATAATGAGATGTTTACCGGGTTTCCCGACACCAGCATCAACAGCAATAGCTATCCCGACAACCCGAATCTCAATGTATTCGAATTTATGAATCAACAACCCGGTTACAAAAACAAAGTGGCGGCATTTGGTTCATGGGAAGCATATAACCGCATACTCCGTAAAAAGCAAAGCGGCTTTCCGGTAATTGCCGGGTTTGACACGATCGACTGGAAAGATGCCACTCCTGCTGAAAAGTTGATTGATGCCATGAAGAAAGATTCTTACAAGCCAGATGGCGACTGGGCCTGTATGGATGTATTTACCCAGTACCAGGCCATGGAATACCTGAAAACAAAACACCCCAAACTTTTGTACATCTCATTCCTTGAAACCGATGAAAGGGCACATGGTAAAATGTATAAAGACTATCTTGATGCGGCACACCAGGTAGACATATTCCTGAAACAGATATGGGATTTTGTTCAGTCGACACCCGCCTATAAAAATAAAACGGCCCTGCTCATCACCACCGATCATGGCCGTGGCGATATCAACAAAGAAGAATGGACAAGCCATGGAAAAATGATAGCAGGTGCAGACCAGATATGGATTGGATTTATTGGTCCTGGTATTGCAGCCAAAGGCGAAGTAAAAACACCAGGTCAGCTCTACCAGAAACAGATCGCACAAACCATCGCATCACTGATGGGTTTCACATTTACGGCGGCTCACCCTGTTGCTGAGCCCATTCACCAGGTAAAAGAAAGTAAATAGCACGCTCTATGAAGAAAATAGCCCTTCTGCTTTCCTTATTCTTAGTGGCATTATACGCGCTTTCGCAAAACAAGGCGCCACTACCTGTTTTAAAATACAACCTGGCAGTAATTGCGCATCGTGGCAACCATGTACATGTGCCTGAAAATACGGTGGAATCCGTTAAGGAAGCCATTAAGAGTGGGGCGGATTATGTTGAGGTTGATTTGCGCACCACCAAAGACGGGTTCCTGGTGATTCAGCATGATGCCACGGTGGATCGCATGACCAATGGAACAGGCAAAGTGTCTGATATTTATTTTGCGGACATCAGAAAGCTCAAGGTGGCTGATAAAGAAAAAACCACAAGCAAAACCTATCGCGTTCCGGCTTTTGGCGAGATATTAAAAGCAGCCAAAGGCAAAATCAATATTTACCTCGATTTTAAAAATGCCGATGTAACGGAAACCTACAGGCAGATACAGGCAGCCGGTATGGAAAAGCAGGTGGTGGTATACGTTAATAGTATACCCCAATACAAGGAGTGGAAAAAAATAGCTCCCCATGTACCTGTGATTACAAGCGCTATGGATGAGATAAAAAGCAAAGATGAATTGGCTTTTTTCCTGAACCAGGCAACCATTGAAGTGCTGGATAATGTATATGAGCAGGACATGATAACAACCGCCAACGACAATGGCGTAGCCGTATGGCTCGATGTTGAAGGTGATAATGAAGGTCCGGAAATCTGGAAGGAAACACTTCAAAGAGGTGTACAGGGTATGCAAACCGACCATCCGGAGGCGCTCATTGCTTATTTGAATAAAAGCGGGTTAAGAAATGGCATGGGGAAAGATCTTTCAAAAGAAGATCCCTATGCGAAATATAGAAAGAAGACCTACCGCGAACTTAAAGATGTAACGTATGGCAATGCACCCGGCGGAGAGAATACACTCGATGCTTATATTCCAAAGGAGATGAAGCCCGGCTCCAAAGTAATTGTGTATATCCATGGTGGCGGCTGGTCGGGTGGTGACAAGCGCGAATTTCCGCCTCAACTGATCGAAGAATTGGTAGGCAGGAGGGGGTATGTGGTGGCTTCCATCAATTACCGCCTGGCGAAAGATGGCAATAACCGCTTCCCGGCCCAGGTTGAAGATGTGGAAAAAGCATTGGCATTTATTTCAAAAAATGCCAAAAAATACGAATATAACGGTAATGAATATGCGTTAATTGGCGGCAGCGCCGGCGCCCACCTGGCGATGCTGTACGCTTATGGTTATGATGATAAAAAACAGGTGAAAACCGTGATTGATTTGTGGGGGCCAACCGACTTAACCGACAAGTCGGTGAGAGCCGATGGTAGCAACGCCGACAAAACGGTGATCAACTTTCTTGGTGAGAAAGATGTAAATGCACAAATCACCAAAGACGCTAGTCCTGCCTGGCATTTAACGCAAGCCACCGCGGTACCCACCATTTTATTTCACGGTGGAAAAGATCCGCTGGTAGACGTAAGCCAGGCCGAAAGCCTGTATAAGAAATTGCAGGAACTGAATATCCCAACACAGTTGGAAATTTACCCGGAAGAAAAGCACGGGGTGGGTCCGGCATCTGCTGTTGATGTTTTTAATAAAACATTCGCATGGTTAGAAAAGTATTTCCCCGCTCTCTAAATTATGAATATGAAAAAAGTATTTTTCCTTTTCGCGTGCATCACCCTGTTCTCCTGCACTCAAAAAAATGTAGATAGTACGGAAGGTAAGATTGAAAACATGATTGTGATCACCACAGATGGGTTACGTTGGCAGGAAGTGTTTGGGGGCATGGATTCTGTTATTGCCTCTAAAGGAAATTTCAACCAGGGTAGTTCTGACAGTACGGCTATGTTTGAACAGTACTGGTCGCCGGATGCAACAGAAAGAAGAAAGAAATTGCTGCCTTTTATTTGGGATACGCTTGCTCAAAAAGGGCAGGTATTCGGAAACCGCAGGTATAATAATAAGGTTGATGTTGCTAATCCTTACTGGTTCTCTTACCCGGGTTATAATGAAATACTCACCGGATTTCCCGATACGGCCGTTAACTCTAACGACTTTATGCCCAACCCGCATACTACGGTGCTGGAATATATTAACCAGCAGCCAGGTTTCCAGGGCAGGGTGGCGGCATTTGCTGCCTGGGGTGCATTCGACAGGATATTGAATAAAGAACGCTGCGGCTTTCCGGTAGTGGCGGCATTTAGCCATGCCGGCGGCGAAAATCCTACACCGAGGGAGCAATTGCTTAACAGTATGCTCAAAGATTCTTATAAGCCTTTTGGCGATGGAGAATGCCTCGACGTATTTACCCATTATGCTGCTATGGAATATTTGAAGGAAAGGAAACCACGGGTACTGTATATTTCATACGGAGAAACAGATGAATGGGCGCATGAGGGCCGATATAAGGATTATCTTGACGCGGCAAAACAGGTAGATGCCTGGATCAAGGATATCTGGGACTTTGTGCAAAGCAACCCGGAGTATAAAAACAAAACTGCCCTGCTGATCACGAGCGATCATGGCCGCGGTGATGTGGATAAAGATAAATGGACCAGCCATG
>DASUFG010000034.1:0-12367 GCA_036274715.1 Agriterribacter sp. | reverse complement strand
CTGGCGGTATGGAGTGATGTACCCCATATTGACCCGGAAACATCCTCATTGGCAGGCGGAACTATTATTCCCGGAGTTGAATCTGTTGGCATGCCTACAACCACAAGTTGGGGTTTTAACCTCGGGTTTAAATTTTAAACGCTCTAAAATTAAAAAGTATGAAAAAGCTTAAAATATATATTTATATAGTAGCTGTTGGTGTTCTAATGGCACCTGGCTGCACCAAAAATTTTGAGGAAACCAATGATAACCCAGATGCGATAACAAGTGTTACACCGGATTTGTTGTTGCCCGGGATCATTCGCACTGCTTTGAACCAAATGGTAAACGAAAGCTGGGGTATTGGCAATATCGTTATCCAGCATACCGCCAAAATACAGTTTGTAGGAGAAGACCGCTATATCTGGGGCGACCGCAATGGTGTTTGGAACAGCATGTACGATAATTTAAGGAATGTGGATCAGTTGCTGGCATTAAGTGAAAAAAATAATGCACCCAACTACAAAGGCGTGGCACTGGTATTGAGGGCGTGGATGTTCTCCACTATTACAGATGCCTACGGCGATATCCCTTATACAGAAGCCAATAAAAGTCTTTTTGGCGTTTTACAGCCAAAATACGATTCCCAGGAAAGCATTTATCAAGGCATAATGGACGACCTGCGGGCCGCAAATTCCAGCTTTGCTTTGGGGGCTGGAACCTTAGTTGGCGACATTCTTTACAACGGCAATATTATTAAATGGAAAAAACTGGCCAATACATTGCAGCTTCGTTATTTAATGCGCATTTCAAACAAAAAGGATGTAAAAGCAGAAATGCAGGCCATTCTGGATAATCCTGCTTCTACCCCTATATTTGAAGAGTCAAATAGAAACGACGATAATGGAACACTGAAGTATCTTACCTCAGCTCCTAACCAGTTTCCATTGTATACCACCAGGTCGGGATCTTTTGATGAATTTCGCCTGAGTAAAACCCTTGGCGATAAGTTAACGCAACTCAATGACCCTCGGCTCAAAACATTTGCACAACCTACCGATGCAGGCGGCATTTATTCGGGCGTTCCAAACGGGCTTAATGAAGTAGATGCGTTGGCCTATAATGGTGGACCCAATAATGTTTCCCGCGTTGGTGACCTGTTTTACCAGGGGTCAATAACACCGGTGGGCGTAAATGTTGCCAAAGGATATATCATGGGCTATCCCGAGATGCAGTTTATTTTAGCTGAGGCTGTTAAAAAGGGAATGGTAACTACAGGTAAAACTGCCCAATGGCATTATGAGGAGGGCATTAAGGCCTCCTTTGAGTATTTTGCCACGCTGATGCCGGCTGATTATTTAACAAGAGCCGGGGTTGCTTACGATGACGCGGACGCACTTAACTTAATAGGCACGCAAAAATGGATATCCCTGTTCTTTACGGGGTTAGAAGCGTGGTTTGATTGGCGCCGTACAAACATCCCTGCGCTCGTTGCCGGTCGCGACAATGTAAATAATGATAATATCCCTGTGCGATACGCTTATCCGCGCAGCGAGCAAACCCTTAATGCTGCCAACCGGGAAGCCGCAATATCAACACAGGGCGACGATAATTATAACACCAAGGTTTGGTGGGATAATTAAAGCTAAAGAATCGATTGTACTCTTTTTCGCAACAAGGGCTGTCTTAACAGGCAGCCCTTTTTTCTGTTGCAGTCCGGTAGCTGGCTTTCGCTGCTTTTCCCCTACATTTGAAACAACACATGTCCACTTTTTTTGTCGCATATAAAAACTCGCAGGTTCATTGTATCCAATGGGGAAAAGGGAATGAATGGTTGATTTGCTTTCATGGGTTTGGCGAAAACGCAGAAAGTTTTCAGCATTTGGCCACTGCGCTGGCGGAGAAGTATACTGTTATCGCAATAGATCTTCCATTACACGGACAAACCGTTTGGAACGAAGAAATGACATGCACGCCGGAGGATATTATGAACATAATATACAAACTGCCCGGACTGGAAGATTGCTCTTTTTCCCTTGCGGGATACAGTATGGGTGGTCGCGTGGCCTTAGCCGTTTACCAGCAAATGCCGCAACGTATTCAACAATTGATACTGCTGGCGCCCGATGGCATAAAGGTGAACGGTTGGTATTGGTTGGCAACACAAACCGCCATGGGCAACCGGTTGTTCCGCTACTGCATGAAAGATCCCTGGCTCTTTTTCGGGGTCACCAGTACACTTAAATCTTTGGGAATAATCAATATAGGCGTGTATAACTATGTGCAGAAACATCTCCAGGAGTCCGAAATGCGAAGCCGGTTATATGCCATTTGGACCCTGATGCGAAAAATAAGGCCTGATATACCGGTAGTTCAATCACTCATCAATGTTAATCAAACACCCGTAATACTCCTTTATGGAAAAAACGACAATATTATCCGCTTTGCTACCGGGGAAAGATTTAAAAAAGGAATAGATGCATTTTGCCATTTGCATGTTCTCCATTGCGGGCACAGGATGCTGCATGAAAAAAACACCAGCACAATAGCCGCTTTACTATAGTACCCTGATTTATCATAATTTGTGTGTATGATATTATTTATCATCAGTTTTATTTTGTTAAGTGGCTATTATTTTCTGATACATTACTATCATCACTCGTGGAAACAGGTACCCCTTTTCGACAGCGCTGTTCTAAACGAATTTATCCCGGTCGAAAAAATTACTGTGGTTGTTCCCGCACGCAACGAGGAAGCTGTAATCGAACAATGTATATTATCCTTACTGCAGCAATCCTACCCAAAAACACTGTTAGAAATTATTATCGTCGACGATTATTCCACCGATCGTACCGCCGCTGTTGTGCAGCAGCACCTGAACAAGGGGATACGATTGTTGCAGATGCAGGTAGAGCCAACGCAAGGCATTCCCTTCATTGCCTACAAGAAAAAAGCCATTGAAACCGCCATACAGGCCGCAACAGGTAGCTTGATCGTTACCACGGATGCCGATTGCACGTTTGATAAAGATTGGATCAAAACCATCGCTGCCTTTCGCCAGTATAGTAAAGCGGTTTTTATAGCCGCACCGGTAAAAATAGAACCGGGCCGCTCCATACTATCTGTTTTTCAAAGCATTGATTTTGCCATATTGCAGGGAATAACTGCTGCCTCCGTGTATAAAAAGTTTCATAACATGTGCAACGGCGCGAACATGGCCTACGAAAAAAACGCATTTGAAAAAGTAGGTGGATTCAGCCATATCGATCATATTGCTTCGGGCGATGACATGCTGCTCATGCATAAAATAAGCGCTGCCTACCCGGATGGCATTGCCTACCTCAATGCCCCCACTGCCATTGTGCAAACCCTGCCAGCTCACAGTTGGAGCAACTTTTTTAAACAACGCATCCGCTGGGCCAGTAAGGCAGGGCATTATAAAAACAAACAGATTTTATTTGTATTGCTATTGGTGTATGTATTGAACCTGGTTCTTTTTCTTTTATTGGCAGGCAGCATCTTCCAACCGCATTGGCTTCTATTCTTTGCAGCATCTGTTTTTTATAAAACCACCATTGAATGGAATTTTGTAAAAGCAGTATTGCAATACTTTCAGCTTCAACAGTTCATGCGCTGGTTTCCTATTTTTCAACCGTTACATATCATCTACACCGTTATTGCCGGCTTTTTTGGAAGCTTTGGCGGCTATGAATGGAAGGGAAGAAAGGTGAGATAAAATACAAATGTGAGAATTGGGAAATATGATGAAAGAAAAAGGCTATCGTTCATTTGTAGTTTGCTATAAAAGGGATTCTACTTCAAATTTCAGACCTACCTGCATGCAGATCGAATGCCGGCTCCAGGTTTAGTATTGAATTTGATTTGGTGCCTGCATTTTGGTTCTTGACCGTTTTCTTAGTATTTCAAATTTTGGACTTCGGGCTTTATTTGGAACTTGTGATTTGGTTCTTTTTTCGAATTTCGATCCTGCCTGTCGGCAGACAGGTTTTTTGATTTCGGGTTTAATAAATCAGTATTTTACGCCGTGTCTAAAGAATCATCTTCTTTTTTTCAGTCTGCATGGAAACGATTGCGGAAAAACAAAGGCGCCGTTTTCGGGCTTTGCATTATTTCGTTATCCGTCTTAATCTGTATCACAGCATACCTTATCGCCCCGGATCATTCGCCGAATGCCAACAGGATGATTGTTGAAATTGGGGGACAAAAACCCGGCTTCAGTATGCTGTTCCTCAAAGTGCCCAAAGATAAACCAGCACCCAGGGTCAGTTTTTTTGAGAGGGTACTTTACGGACAGGAAGACAGCTACAATTATCTGCCCATCTATTCCTGGCAGCAAGCCCGCGACAGTATTATTGTGCAACGATATATCGATGAAGGAGTGGAGGAAAGGCAGGCATTTTATATCAAAAACACCACAGTTGACTCTCCTTCACCCGTAGTTAAAAAAACCTTTTGGCTGGGCACGGATAAATTCGGGCGGGATATCCTGAGCCGCCTGATTGTTGGGGTAAGGGTAAGCCTTGCGGTTGGGCTGATTGCCGTGGTGATATCATTATCCATTGGCATTGTACTCGGACTGTTTGCCGGTTACTTTGGCGGCAGAACGGATGATGCGGTGATGTGGTTCATCAACGTGGTTTGGAGTATCCCAACCCTATTGCTGGTTTTTGCGATTACGCTCGCATTGGGAAAAGGCTTCTGGCAGGTATTCATAGCCGTAGGATTAACCCTGTGGGTAAATACCGCAAGAATAATCCGCACACAGGTGTTAAGCATTCGCGAACTGCAATATATAGAGGCGGCAAAGGCTCTTGGGTTTTCGCATCTCAGAATTATCTTCCGGCATATACTACCTACTGCATTAGGACCGGTAACGGTAATGGCTGCCTCTAATTTCGCCTCCGCCATCGTAATTGAGGCAGGATTGAGTTTTTTAGGCGTTGGCGTTCAGCCGCCTCAACCCAGTTGGGGATTGATGATCAAGGAAAACTACAATTTTATTATCACCAACAATCCACTGTTGGCCATTTCGCCGGGTATCTGCATTATGCTGCTGGTATTGGCATTTAATTTATTAGGCAATGGGTTGAGGGATGCGCTGGATGTGAGGGGAAGGGTATGAGGGAAGATGGAATAAAGTGATAAGTAGTAAGTGGTAAGTGGTAAGCAAGGACGCAGTAAACTTTACAAAACAGTCCTCTATCAATCACACGGATACAATTTTTGCGGTTGAACAGCATAGGGCTGAATTGTTATGGTGCCACTTTTACGTTACGATTAAAGCTTTCATCGAGCGATATTAATGTTTCAGTGCGCTCAATGCCCTTTATTTTCTGTAGTTCATCATGTAAAACATGCCTTAACTGGGTGATGTCCCTGCATACAATTTCTATAAACATACTGTAATTACCGGTAGTATAATTAAGCCGCACAATTTCAGGTATCCTTTTCAGGTCTTTTGCAACCGTATCGTATAAGGAACTTTTTTCGAGGTAAATGCCCACAAAAGCAGTGATATCATAGCCAAGTTCCTTCAGTTCTACATTGAGCCTTGTTCCTTTTACGATACCGCTCTCCTGCAGCTTTTTAATACGCACATGGATGGTGCCGCCCGATACCGATAAGTTTTTGCCTAAATCGGCATAGGATATCCCCGCATCTTCCATCATTGCCGAGATAATCTGCAGGTCTAATTTGTCTAAATTTAATTTTGAAGCCATTTTACCTTCATTTGTTTACATAATACCACAATTTATTCAAACAAACACAAAAAAGATAAAAAAAAATAAAAAATTATTTAGTGAAGACTAGCGCTTCCGATCATTGATCACGATTTGGAACGACAACAGAAAGGACAGCATTCAGCTCCCTTTACAGATTAAGAGGTTGACACAAACGCAGATCGTTCAGAATGGATTAGCTCCATTCTTCCCATTTTTTATCGGCGGCTTTATTGACCCTTGCTGCGATAATAACGCTGATTTCATATAACATGATTAGCGGAATGCAAACGATCATCTGGCTGCCCCAATCGGGCGATGGGGTAATAATAGCAGCCAACACCAGCAAAGCTACATAAGCGTATTTGCGGTAAGTCCTTAAAAATCCGGCGGTGAGTAACCCAATTCTTGCCAAAACCCATGAAGCCATAGGGAGTTCAAAAGCAACACCGGAGCCTAAAGTAATATCAACTATAGAATCGAGATAATCGCTCAACATGGGTTTATAATCCAGTATTTTTTGCGTACCCAATGAATAGTTGTACAGGAAATTAAACGTAAAAGGCGCCAGCATAAAATAGCCAAAAGCAGCCCCAAGAAAAAAGAAAAAAGAAACCCAGAAAATAATACCCCTGGTGTGTTTTAATTCCTGCTCCTTTAGCGCGGGTTTTACAAAACGCCAAACTTCCCAGCATAAATACGGAAAAGCAGCCAAAATGCCACCAATGGCGGCTATTGAAATGCTCGACATGAAGGTTCCGCTTACCGTGGTAACCTGTATTTTCATGGAAATGGGCGGCATGCATAATGAGTCACCCATTCCTAATTTATGGCTCAACGCGCAAAATAGTTTGTAAGAAATAAAACCCTCCTGAGTTGGACCCATGATAACGTTATCAAAAATCCAATCGATATTAATAAAGATGGCGATGGCGAAAATTAATACGGCAAATACTGAACGTACAATATGCCAGCGGAGGGCTTCCAAATGATCAATAAAACTCATTTCCGAGTCCTCGGTTTCCTGCCCCCTGATTTTCTTAAAAAACGATTTCCGCGTTGATTCTATAGCCAATTGAGTAAAAAATTAAGGTGGCAAACCTAACGAAAAAACTGATGTTAAAATAATTGCAGAATAACTCATTTTATAACACATAAAAAATAAGTGCTATATCGGGGTTGTTTAACATTTCAGTTACAAAACCGCGGCCATTTTACTGTTTACAATTGAAATTAACCTGTACTCAAAAAAGGTGCTGATCAATTTCCCGTTTCGGGGGTAACAAGTTACCGGGGATCCGGATTAATATCTTAATACCCAGAACAGCCGCACCCTTTTTAGTGAACGTTACAACCCTGTAACAACCCCTTTCATGAAAAGCTCCTATGCCGATTTACTACCGACTTCCGGTGAACAGCAGATAATCCGTCTTTGAAGGCGACGCTACAAGTCCAATACACATCGAAAATCATGATAGTTTAAGCCGATGCCCGGTCGCCGATGGGAACATCACTCCATGCAACGAACAATTAGTCAAACATCAAACAATTAACCACTAAATCGATAAACCATGCCAGGACCAGCATTGCATCACATGATCGCAGATAGATTGAAGGCGCAGATTTCGTTGAACAGGGGATTGGGCTCCCACATGACTCCGGTTCGATACGCCGCTTTGCAAAACCTTTTGGCCGACCCCAGGCATCTTCCTTATTTGTTTTTCGGCTGCCAGGGTCCCGACTATCTTTTCTTTAATACCAAAGACATGCCCGGACCCATTGGAACCATTGCTGAATTCTATTTTGAAGTAACCGATTTTATAGAAGACTTTAAGAATAAACTGTTAGCAGTGGTACCTCAGCCGGTGCTGGATGCGCTGGAGGCCTTTGATGAAGCGGTTGATGAAGTGATTGAAGATTCAGCATTATTAAGCGAACTGCAACAAACTTTTGAAGATATTAACCAGGTGCTGGATGGATTTTCGGCCACACTGATCGCGATGGTGGAAAAATACATTTCTAAATTGAATGTATTTGAGCTCGTGTCCCATCCCTACCGCGATGGAGTGAAATCGCCCGATGAAAAATGGTGGTGGTTTGATGCGTTGCATTACCGCAAAACAGGAAAGTTCGCAAAAGCATTGTTAGATGCCACTTCAGGAAACCTGAATGACCCCAAGAGCCTATACGCATTGGGTTATCTCACCCATTATTGCGCAGATACAGTGGGGCATCCTTATGTGAATTTAGTATCCGGTGGCCCCTACCGGTCCCACGCGCAACGTCATAAAACAGGCGAAAACTACCAGGATGTTTTTAATATGAAGAATGTAACCGGCGCCGATTGGAACCGTTCAAAATTGCATGCCTTTTATAATTTCAACTTTACAGGAACCATCGATACCGAAAACAATGAGCCTGATTCTTTTACAGAATTGCCGGCCGATTTAGCCGATTTGATTGCCAAATCAATAAAAAAGGTGTACCAGGAAGATGCTGATCCCGAGGCTGAATACGGCCCGGAAATTACCGCCGCCGATGTAAACAATGCCTATCGCATTTATTACAAATGGTTAAAAAACTCAACCGATACCGGCACACTGCCAGCTCCTGTGGCCTATTCTTTTTCGGCCGAATTGAGGGAGGTTTGGGAAAAGACAATGGATAATCTTGGTGAAGCAGGCGACTTTTTGGAAGACGCCATTGATGAAGCCGGAGACTTTGGTATACTTAGCATTTTCATCATATTAGCCGCATTAATAATAGCGGCGGTAATGGCAGCGGCAGCTTTGGCCGACGGTATTGCCGGGGCTATTACTACATTAGGCACATCTACCATACGCGCCGCAGCCTGCTTGATATACGAGCAAATCTATAACGCCTACCAAAGCTTCAGGCTCGGAGTTGCACTGAATGGTTTAGCCTTTCCCATGGAAGAGCATTTAACTGAACCCAGGCTTACCCAGTTTGCCAACCCTGCAAACCTCGATCCAACGGGAGTAAACGCCGCTCCGTTCGCACCGCTATTACCGCTATTGAAATTTGTTCCCACCACTGTTGAAGAAGCACTGTTTAACCAGGAGCGGCATTTGGTATATCCGTTTACACAAAACGAAAAGGGCCATGTTATGGGAATGCTGAACAGTTATTTAACCGAAGCTTCCACGCATTATGCATTTGGCAAAATACCATTTCAACCGCAGGACATCCTCGATAAGTTGGAGGGTTTAACTCCAGACGTTAATCCAATTAATAACGACGATGGTACCGCCTTAAGAAATCTGCTGATAGAAAAAGCCAGTTTGGGCAATGCCATGACATTGATAGAAAAGTGCCATGAACGTTTCCAGGATAAGAAAGAGTTGATCGACTTTAATTTAGATGGAGACAGAGGGTACTCCTACCTGTGTTGGGCTCAACAACAAAATCCCATACCCGACCCGCCGGACTTCCCCGAGGAATTGAAGGTAAATGTGCCCGGTGGCGACCCTGCCGACGACAACATTAACGTAGCATTAAAATTCTTAAAATAATTAAACAGTTTGCCATGAGCTTAGAAAACTTAAAAAGAGCGAATGAAGCGATACGCGAGCTTAACAAGAGGCGCGATGAGAAAGGCGCTAAACTGAAAGAGGACCTGGACAGGCAGGTAAGGGAATCACCGGTAAAGAACAGGCGCCCTCCCCGGGACTATAAAGACAGTTCTTATTTGTTTATCCGCTCATACGATGGCGATAATGGCTCCCGCCCGGGACTAAACGTGGCCTACTGGAAGTCGCCGGATTTGAATGTATCTCCTTTAACTTCTCTTAATTCTTATACCACAGAACTGAATGCGGGAATAGCGTATAATATAAAATGCCTGGTTCATAACCGGGGTGATTTAATTGTGCCGTCCGCCAAAGTGGAGTTTTATTTAGTAACACCGAGCCTTGGTTTCGATACCCGTTTTGCCAAAAAACTGGGGATTGCCGCCACATGGGTGAGTTGTTACAGTTCGGCAGAAGTGAATCTACAGTATTTGATTCCCCCTTCTGATGCGGGACACAGGTGTTTGTTTGCCCGGGTATTTTCATTTTCGCCGCTGGATATTCCGTTGCACGACACCATACTTAACCCGGTTCAGGACAGGCATATTGGTCAAAAAAATCTAAATATTGCAGCACAGGGTTCACAAATGCAAATGAACATCCTGCATATGCCACAAGCGCAGTTAACCGTGAATTTTTTACCATTGAACAGGGACGCTATCCTGGCTTTGCGCCATCCTTCGGCGGCAGATTTTAAAATAGTGGAGAATGATAAAATTGCCGGGATGGCAACCCGCTTTAAAATTGATTTCGCAGAGAAAGAAGAAAAGGCGAAAGTGGAATTTAAAGAAGGTAAGGCCCATTTTGATTTTAACGGTGAAGGCAAATTCAACCTCGATCAGCAAAAAAAAATCGGCACAGGAATGCAGGAAGTGTTTAAACTCATTCATGCCGGGGAAGCCAAAGCCGCCCAGTTTAAGGACCAGGTAGCGGAGTTTCGGCAGATGAATCTTGAAAACCGCATGACTTTACTAAATCTCCAAATACCCAATGCAGGATTACAAAAAGGTGAAATGACAGGATTTGACATTATCGCAACCAACAACCTCAATGGTGAAGTTTTTGGTGGAATTACGGTTTTAGTGTTTGGGTAAACCAGTGCGATTTGAGCTGTGTGCACGAAATCTTAAAGTTTCGGCTTAAGCTGAAACTCAACACATCAGGTAATAATGCCGGCGGCAATAATCAATATGCGCCCAGGCCAGCCAACCGGAAAGCACAAGAGAATACTTTAAATAACTTTTAAATAAGCGACTATGCAACCGATTAGCTCACCATTACTTCCCAATGCAAAAGGACAAGAAGTAGCCAACTTACAACAGGGGATATTATTTTTATTAAAAAAGGGGATATTTAAAACTTTCAATGCCCCCAACACCCCAACAGCCGAAGATATAAAAAAGCTAACCCAGCTTCTACAAACGGAATTGAGAACAACCGTATACGGGAACGCCACCATCGAACTGGTAAGGATTTTCCAAATACAGCAGCAATTGAGCGATACCCTTAAGGGTATGGTGGAGGAAACCACCGCCAAGAAATTGAATGAACTATTACGGGGACTTGGGGCATTGGATAATACCGATAATTCAAACGATACAGATAGTGAGGACAACAAGCCATATGTGGTTAGCGGTATTTTGTACAATAACAATGGCGCACCGTTGCCGGGCTATATTGCCGAAGCTTTTATTATCGCCATTGAAAGGGCCGTTTCGGTGGGTAAAGCCACTACCGGTAAAAACGGGGAATACCAGGTCGATTTTGCAAATACAGTGGTGCAAGGCGACCCTGACATTGAAATCCGGGCATATAAAAAGGGAGATGAAAAAAATTTCGCGAGATCTGCAGTAAAATACAACGCATCTGCAAAAGAAACACTCGATGTAATTTTTGCCGCGGATAAAATTACAACCTCTTCGGAATTTAACTTGATCCTCGCTGATGTTGATTCCCACCTTGGCGGGTTGAAAATAAATGATTTAAAAGAGAATGATACCACGCGGCATATCACTTACCTCTCTAACAAAACCGGTTGGGATACCAGGGTTACCGCCATGCTGGCGAGCGCACATAAATTAGGAGACACTTTGAAAATTAACCCTTCGCATATCTACGCACTATTACGCGCAGGTATACCAGCCACTGAAGAGGCAATAAAATCCGTTTCGGTTCAAAAAGCAGAAGCGGCGATATCAAATGCTGTTAAAAAAAATATTATTCCTGCCGCCGGAAACATAAAGGAAACGGCTAAAGCATTGGAAACGCTTTCGGTAAACTACATGCTAACCAGCAAACCGCTTTCATCCGTCTCCACCCTGGATGAAATGCTCGGCATAAGATTGAATAACGACCAGAAAGCCATTTTTGCACAAACACAAAAACAGCTCGGGAACGACAAAGACAAATTGTGGAAGACCCTTGAACAGAAAGGATTTAAACCCGATGCTATTTCCAATTTAAAGTTAGACGGGAAGCTCGGCTACCTTACCGGGCAAAATGCCGCGCTGGTAAAAAAAGTATACGGGAAATTCAACATCAAAACTGATGTAGAATTAGTGAGCAGTGGTTTGTACAAAGCTTCCGAATGGAAAAATATGATTGGCAATGAGATTCCTGCCGGCATTACCGCCGATGAATATGCTACCCACCTGGCCAACAAAGTGAAATTGAGCTACCCCACTGCTGTTGCGGGAGAAATGATCAAAAGAAAAGAAATACGTTTCGGCGACAATGCTCCTGCAGATGAGTTGGCGGCTTTTTTCAGCGCCAACCAGTCCAAAAATAATATCGGTGCCCAACCCATAAAAACCTGGGAAGGATTTAACCAACTCAGTACTCCGGCTAAAGTTTCAGCAAAAAGCCTGGAAAGGATGTACCAAATAAGCCCTTCCGATGAATCAATGGTAGCACTGGGCCAAGCGGGTTTATACTCCGCGTACCAAATCGCTAAATCGTCTAAAACGGAGTTCCTCACCGCTCACGGATCAGCATTCCCATCGATACAGGAAGCAGAAATGACCTACATCAAAGCCAATGAAGTATACAGTGCTTCAT
>DASUFG010000033.1:0-3470 GCA_036274715.1 Agriterribacter sp. | reverse complement strand
ATCAAATAAGCCTTGGCTTTTGGTTGAACAAAAGGGATGAGTAACAAGGGAATTTCTGAAAAAAGCCATCAAAGAATGGAGCTTCGTGTGAAGAGTGATGGTTAAAACCGGAACACAACGTCCCACCCACCCAAAAATAACCAGCAATGGAAACGTTGTTTGGAAATAGGTTGTTTAAACAGCGAATCCATTTACATAGTCATTGATTTTGGAACCCTTAAACCCAGCTATATGCTCAATCATCAACCCTTGGGGAAAAGCGCTCCGAGCATATTTTCCACCAAAGTACATTTCCTTCTATTGCTCATTGCTTCCACCACTTGTTTTTGCCAGGATAAAGAAGAATGGCATGTAAGAGATGTAACTGTAGCCAGCTTTTTTGACCCCGGAATCAGTTACGAAAAAAGCATCGGCAAATTCCAGACGCTTTATGCGCAGGCATTTGCTGGTTTATCTTTTTTCGCTTCGTATTCACCTGAATATGGAATCAAATCAGACGTTTATTTCGATCCCGGGGTCACACTACAGTATCGATATTATTACAATTTCAAGGGCCGGGAAGCACGTGGGAAGTATACCGAAATGAACAGTTTGAACTATGTAAGTGCGGTAGTAGGAACCGTTTTTTCTGCAGGAGGTATTACAGAAAACGACTACACCGACGAAAGGCGACTGGTAACCATGGTGGGCGCCGTATGGGGTTTCCAGAGAAATTACAGAAAACGGTTTAGTTTAGGCATAAATGTTGGTCCAGGTCTCGGGTTTGGAAAAGCGAGCGTATATGATCACTCAGGAACCCTAACCTCCAAAACGGTTAGTAGGTTTACGCTGATCAGTAATACAAGCCTTGGCTTTTGGCTGAACAAAAGGGATGAGTAACAAAGAATGATTTCTGAAAAGACCATCAAAAGTGATGGACCGAAGCCAATTCACTGATAGCATTATGGGCATGACTATAATCACCTCTTAACTCTGCCATAAAAACTATTGTCAGAGTACTTAATACAACAGCTATTATTCCAATTCACGCTTGATGTTTTTTCATTTCATGAAGTTTGAGTCAAATTTATAATTTGATGTACAACTTTCTTTTGATAACCAACAAAAATTGATGCTTATTTTATTGTACGGATTTTTGTACTTATTTTTGTACTTAAATTAAGAACTTATGAAAGTCGTCAATTATTCGGAATTCCGCAATAACCTCACGCAAAGCCTTAACGCGGTAAATGATGACCGGGAAATTGTGGTGGTATCAAGAACAAAAGGAAAAAATGTAGTGGTGATGGATCTTGAAGAATACAATGCCATACAGGAAACGCTCCATCTCACAAAAACGACCGCCAATCGTAAAAGGCTCGGTGAATCCATTGAAGAAATGAACAGTGGAAAGTTTTTGAAGAAAAATATTATTGAAAAATAATGGAGCTTGTTTTTCAAAATCTCGCATGGGAAGATTACCTGTACTGGCAGCAGCAGGATAAAAAAATACTGGTAAGAATAAACGAATTAATTAAGGACACCTTAAGATCACCATTTAAAGGGATAGGCAAACCCGAACCATTAAAGGGCGACCTGGCAGGATGCTGGAGCCGACGCATAACCGACGAACACCGGCTCGTATATGCAGTAAGGGATAAACGTTTACATATTTTGCAGTGCAGGTTTCATTATAGTTAACGTAAAGTTGTGATGAACCCTGGACCACAACTTTACGTGTGCGCGAAAACCGATAATAATGGAGATATTGTTAAGAAGCGTGTGAGATATTACTTCTCCCATCTGTATTGTCGTGCTGACGCAGTGCCTGTCCCGATTATCCCGGGAAAGCATCTACAAAGAATATCTTTTAGCTGCGCAACAAGCAGTAGATTAACCCTTGTTTTTATCAAACAAAAAAATCCATTATTTTGTATTCATGGAAACCATTTTTGATTTTAATCCGTCGGCAACCGAACTTTCGGGCATGCAGATGACCTATAAAACATTGGATAAGGATAAGTATGTAGCAGACCTGGAACAAAGAGCCCGGCTTTTTGATACGTCGGTTGACTACGAAAGGATTTCCGATCTGCAGGAACTGGCAAAAATAAGAGGCAACGATGCGGACTTCAGTAAATACACCCGTATACTGGAACAGGACCTGGGCAATATTCACGACAGGCTGTACAATGAGTGAGTCTTTTTACCTGAACTGCACTGCCTTGGCAGGCTGTATGCTGCGGCTTACCAGGGAGGGTATTAACAAAGTAAGCGTACATACCAACAAGGTGCCAATCACAACAACCACCACTTCCCACCAAATGATTTTAACCGGTATTACCTGCATATAGTATGCGTTCTCATCCCAAAAAGTGAGAAAGTGGGTTTTCATCTGCAATATGCAAATGCCCAGGCCAATGAGCAATCCTAAAAAAGTACCCACTCCTGTTATAATTGCACCCTGTACAGTAAATATTTTTTGTATGGTCCAATCCGTAGCGCCTACCGCTTTTAAAACGCCGATCATGCGTGTGCGCTCAAGCACCATGATGATTAAACAGGTGACCAGGTTGATGATGGCAATGATGATCATTACACCCAGTACTACATCGCGGTTGGTATCCTGCAATTTCAGCCAGTCGAAAATATTAGGATAAATATCCCTGATGGTTTTGCTGCCCCATTCGTTAGGCAGAGCTTCAAATATTTCACTGTTCACTGCATCCATGGCGTGATAATCTTTTAAAAAAATCTCGTAGCCGCCAATCTCCCCTTTGGTCCAGTCGTTCAGCCGCTGCACCAGCGCAAGGTCTCCAATGGCGTACAGTTTGTCGTATTCCTCCATATTGGTTTTATACAGTCCTACAATAGTGAGTTTATCGGGCCGCGGTTTTTGATCCTGCCCTTTAAAAAAATAAATCAGCACCCTGTCGTTCACCTTTAGCTGGAGTTGGTTAGCCGTATATTCCGATATTACAATTTCACGGCTGTAAGCAGAATCGTTGAATTGCACCCAACGGCCTGCAGTCAGGAACTGCTGCATGGAACTGAAGTCGTAGTGACGGTCTACCCCTTTAAAAAGCACCCCTTCTATCGATTCGGAGGTTTTAAGAATGGCATACTTGGTGGCGAACGGTTGCACCTGCCTTACACTTTGTATGGCTGATAATTCGGCTACAATCGTATCGTTTTTAAGAATCGGTGATTCTTCCGCAATAGCGGATTTATATTGTTCATAATGCTGCACCCGCAGGTGGCCCCAGAAACTAAAAATCTTCTGGCTCACCGCCTCCTGGAATCCGTTTACAAAAGCCAGGGTCATAATCATTACTGCCACACTGATTGCAGTTGCAGCTATCGCCAGCCTGATAATGAAACGGGAGAAAGACCGCTCCCGGTTAAATGCTATCCGCTTTGCAATAAATGAAGCTGTATTCAATCCCTTCGTTTTTACTAATTTGTGAAGATAAAAGAATTAGCCGATGTAT
>DASUFG010000032.1:0-3685 GCA_036274715.1 Agriterribacter sp. | reverse complement strand
ATTAAAAAAAAACGTTTTGTTGAGTTGCGGAAGGCTATACCACAAACGCAAAACCGTGCATGCAGCAAGCATACACGGTTTATTCATTTGAAATATTGGAGAAAATGATTATTTCAAGTTCATATCTGCGATAATATCCTGTATGCGTTTATCGAGCGCTGCACTTACTTTGTCAAAATCATCTGCGTTGCCGAGCGCAGCATTTACACTAAAATAAAATTTGATCTTAGGTTCGGTACCTGATGGCCTTGCTGATATCTTGCTGCCGTCTTCCGTAATAAATTGCAGCACATTTGATTTCGGCAGTTTGATATCCCATTCTTCGCCGGTGGCAGGGTTTTTTCCTTTGCTCAATTCATAATCGAGCAATTGTACAACCGGTGAACCGTTGATTGATTTTGGGGTATTATCGCGGTAGGCCTGCATCATTTCTGCAATTTCTTCCTGTCCCCGCATCCCTTTTTTAGTAATAGAAATCAGGTTTTCCTTGTAAAATCCATATTGCACATATAAATCGATGAGTTTTTCAAACAGGCTTCTTCCTTTATCTTTTTCATAAGCGGCCATTTCACTCAATATAGCAACGGCACTTACCGCATCTTTATCCCTTAGTTTGGGACCCACCAGCAAGCCATAACTTTCTTCACCTCCAATAATATAATCCTCCACACCTTCCTTTTCTTTAATGAGTTCGGCGATCCATTTAAAACCCGTGAGCACATTGTAACAGGTCACACCGTTTTTTTCGGCAAAACGGTCAATCATATCGGTGGTTACAATGGTTTTTACCACCATATCGGTGGGTTTGGCAATGCCTTTGGACTTACGGGCTTCAATGAGGTAGCTGAAAGCCAACAAAGCCGTTTGATTGCCATTCACCAGCACCCAATTCCCTTTGGTATCTTTAACGGCGATGCCTACACGATCTGCATCGGGATCTGTACCGAGCAGAATATCTGCGTCAATTGATTTGGCCTTTTCTAACCCGATACTCATCGCTTCGCTCTCTTCGGGATTGGGATAAACCACCGTAGGAAAATTACCATCGGGCTCAGCCTGCTCTTTTATTATCGTAACATCGGTAAATCCATATCTTTTCAGCAATTCCGGCACCAACATAATACCGGTTCCATGTATAGGAGTATATACAATCTTTAGGTCGTGTTGCCGGGCTATCGCTTCCGGATATACACTCAAACTTTTTGCCATCTCTAAATAAGCTTCGTCTATCTCCTTCCCGATAAGCGTGATACGCTCCTCGCCGCCACTCCACTTTACTTCGTCTACAGCGGCAATCTTATCCACTTCCTTAATTACATTTTTATCGTGCGGTGGAACCAGTTGGCCACCATCATTCCAATACGCTTTGTACCCATTGTATTCCTTGGGATTGTGAGAAGCCGTACAAACTACCCCCCCCTGGCAACCCAGTGTTCTTATCGCAAAGGAAAGTTCTGGAGTGGGCCGTAAAGATTCGAACAAGAATACTTTGATGCCGTTGGCGGCCATCACATTCGCGGTGATCTCCGCAAACGCCCTGCTGTTATTGCGGGAATCGTGCGCAACGGCCACTTTTACATCGCCACCAGGAAAAGACTGGTTAAGGTAATTGGCATATCCCTGCGTGGCCATACCAATCGTATACTTATTGATGCGATTAGTGCCAACGCCCATGATGCCTCTTAAGCCACCTGTACCAAATTCCAGGTTACGGTAAAAGGCCTCTGTAAGTTCATCCGGATTTTCCGATTGGATTTTTTTTATTTCAGCTTTGGTGGCTTCGTCATAATTTCCGTTCAGCCATTCGGCTACCCTGTCTTTAATTTGGGTGTCCATATTATAATCATTATAGTTTGCAATCAAGAATTGATTAACCGAATATCGTAGAAATCACGAATATTTACAACTATTCGAGCCAGGCCCCCGTTATTATTTCATTTTCTACTTCTACAAAAATATGCTCCTGCATAGTGGTGGCTACCGCGTAGCCTACATAGTCGGTATGTACCGGAAAGGTTTTATGCGTCCTGTCTACCAATGCCAGGGTTTGAATTTTTTTAGGCTGATCCTGCAAAAAAGGTTTTAATGCATACAGCATGGTTTTACCGCTATTAGCAACATCATCCACAACAATTACCACGGCATTATCAAAATTCTTTTCCAGGCTTAATACAATTTTTCCGGGACGTCTTTTATCATCCACAGCAATATCCATAACCTCAATTTTCCCATTAAAGATAGCTGCCAGCAACTGTTTCAGCTTCCGGGCAATCACCGCCCCGTTTTCCCTGATTCCTGCCAAAAGCAACTCATCTTCGCCTACATTTCTTTCTGCTATTTCAAAGGCCATCCGCTGGAGCTTTTTTTCTACCTGCTCTTTGGTAAGAATATAATTCTTCATCCGTTTAATCAATTTATCTTACCAAAACTAAGTGGTATTAGTGAATAAAACAATTCATCACAAACACCTTATCTTAGCACCACAACTGTGTTATGATGCATATTGTTTCTCAAATCATTTTTATCATTGCGGCGGCGGGCGCCATTGGATTGTTCGCCAAAAGAATAATGGGCATACGCCGGAATATCCTTTTGGGCAGGGAGGCAGACTTTAGCAACTATCGGGCCTTGCGGTGGAAAAATGTAATGCTGCTGGCTTTCGGGCAAAAAAAAATGTTTAAAAACCCCATGGTTGCAGTGCTTCACTTTTTTGTGTATGCCGGCTTCATCATTATCAATATAGAAGTACTGGAAATAATACTGGATGGCATTTTAGGAACCCACCGGCTTTTTGCTCCTGTATTGGGCAATCTTTACAGTTGGCTCATCAATGCTTTTGAAACACTGGCGGTACTGGTCATTATATCATGTATAATTTTTCTGGCCCGTCGAAACATCATTAAACTCCGAAGGTTCATCAGTAGAGATCTCGATGGTTGGCCACACAGCGATGCGAATTATATTTTAATTACCGAGATCGCGCTCATGTTTCTTTTTTTGACCATGAATACAACCGACCTTGTATTGCAAAGCAGGGGTTACGGGCATTATGCAAATAGCCCCACCGGGCAATTCGTAATATCGGGTATGCTCACGCCTTTATTCAATGGGCTGAATGAAACCAGTTTGGTGTTCACAGAAAGGACTTGCTGGTGGCTGCATATTTTGGGAATACTGGCCTTTATGAATTACCTCCCATATTCCAAACATCTCCATATTGTTTTAGCCTTCCCCAATGCGTATTATGCGAGGCTGAAACCGCAGGGTGAAATCAGGAATATGCCGGCTATACAAAACGAAGTACTATATGCAATGCAACCCGAACTTGCACCCACGGATGCCGCTGCGCCCGGCCGTTTTGGGGCGAAAGATGTATTTGATTTAACGTGGAGGAACCTTCTTGATGCATATACCTGCACCGAATGCGGAAGGTGCTCCGCTGCATGCCCGGCCACCACAACGGGAAAATTGCTGTCGCCGCGCAAAATTATGATGGAGACCAGGGACCGGCTCGAAGAAACCGGCAAAAACATACGGCTGAATGGCTCATTCCAAGATGATGACAAGAGCCTGTTGCACAATTATATTACTGTGGAAGAACTACGTGCCTGTACCACCTGCAATGCCTGCGTAGAGGAATGCCCCGTGAGCATCAGTCCGCTCGAAATTATCCTGGAATTACGAC
>DASUFG010000031.1:0-6709 GCA_036274715.1 Agriterribacter sp. | reverse complement strand
CCAAGAAATATTCACCGGATTCGTTGGTTCCGGTTTTTCGTTTACGGGTACCCGCCCACAAACCAATGCCAACGAGCGCCAGTATATAACCTATGCTGATAACAATGTCAATCGTTTTGATCATGCCGTTTATTTTAGATCGGTACTGCTTCCAGCTTCCTGCGGTGTTATGTATACGCCATTACTTATTTTGGCTGGGTGCACAAAATGCTGTTGCAAGTGCGGTATGTGTTCCAGGAACAGTGCTTCATGCCCGATGCTGATATGGTTGAACAATACCAGGTGCTGGTGCAACTGGCCCATGTCACCCACATGGGGCACAACAGGTATGCCATATTTTTTGCACAACAAACTAACGGTTATGAATTCACTTACGCCGCCTACCCGCACCGCATCTACCTGTATGAAGCCTGCGCAACCCGTTTGAAGGTAATTTTTAAAAATGATCCGGTTAGGTACATGTTCGCCCAATGCCAGTTTGGTGGGTGCAATAGCATTCGCCAGCGTTTTGTGCGCAAGCACATCATCGGGGTGCGTGGGTTCCTCTATCCAGTAAGGATTGATAGCCTGCAATTCTTTACAAATAGATAGCGCCTGCGGCAGGTTCCATTGTTGGTTGGCATCCAACATCACGTTAATATCGTTGCCAGCTTCCTCCCGTACAATATGTGCACGACGAATATCACGTTGCGGATCGGCCGAACCCACCTTCAACTTCATTGCCCTGAAGCCTTCTGTTACGGCTTTTCGGCAATTGGTTCTCACTTTTTCATCATCATAGTTAAACCAGCCCACCGAGGTGTCGTAACCCGGGTAGCCGGTTTGTAAAATGCCCATGCGCTCCGTTCGTGTCGCACATTGAGATTGCATCAGCTCCAGTGCTTCCGCTCCCGTCATCACATCTTCCAGGTAGGAGAGATCAAGCGTGTTTACGATGTGCTCCGGTTGCAGGTCAATCAGCAGTTTCCAAAGGGGCACGCCTCTTTTCTTTGCCCAAAGATCATAACAGGCGTTGGTAACCGAAGCCAGCGCCAGGTGTACGATGCCTTTGTGTGGCCCCAGCCAGCGGAACTGCTGTTCGTTGGAAAACCGGTTAAAAGTGTTTCCGAAATCCTGCATCAGTTCTTCAATATCTTTTCCCACCAGTGTATCGGCATAAAACTGTGCTGCTTTGCATACAAGGTCATTTCCCTCACCAAGAGTAAACGCGAAGCCAGTTCCCGTGATACCACTATCATCTTTAAGATTGCTAACTGCATAGGAATAAACCGGGTCGCGGTGAATAGCGTCGCTGCCGGCACCTGCGGATAATGGAAAGCGCCTGTCTGTTGTTTCAGCTTTTACAATCATTGTCTTACAAATTATAAATCATTTCGTGATTGGAATATTGATCGCACTCTTATCCAACTCCAGTACCAAAACATTACTGTTCGCATCCGGAAGTTGATCCGGTAATTTGATAGAATATTTACCTTCCCGATGCTGCAACGCAAGGTTGCCGCCATTCATGATGGATGAGCGTAATACATTCACAGAAGGCAACTCCGGCAATGTAATTTCTTTTACTTCACTATTGAAGAGATGCACGAATACTTTGTTGTCTTTGCGGGTAGCGCTATACAGCGAATCGGGTACATAGGGGCCACCGCGGGTGCCGTAGATGCTTTCGCCATATTTACTAAGCCAGACGCCCATTTGCTTTAATGCATCAATTTGTCGCTGCTCCATTCGGCCATCCATCATGGGACCTACATTAAATAATAGGTTGCCGTTGCCCGATGCTGTTCTGACCAGCGTTTCCAAACACTCTTTTAATGTTTTCATTTTATCGTTGGGTTTCCACGCCCATTGTTTACAAATGGTGATGCAGCTTTCCCAGGGATCCTGCATATTTAACTGCCCGATCTGCTGTTCGGGAGTGGCATAATCGCCTACGGTTTCGGGCGACATTACTTTATGATCTCCCTTACCCAGCCGGTTATTTACAATTACTTTGGGATCAAGTTTCTTTATATGATCATACACTTCCACCCCGTATGCATGTGTCCACGGTTTCTCCCAATTGCCATCAAACCAAAGCATATAAGGATGATATTTTGTAATAAGCTCGGTTAATTCACTTTTCATGTTTTGCACAAATGCTTTCATATCCGCTTTCGGGTCAGGGATGGTATCACCCAGGTTGTGCATGGCATAGTTGGGATCGTGCCAATCGAGCACCGTAAAATAAATGCAGAATTTGATATCTTGCTTTTTACAGGCTGCTGCTAATTCGCCCACAATATCTCTTTGAAAAGGAGAAGACATGATATCGTAGCTGGTATAGGCTGATGGCCACAAACAAAAGCCGTCGTGGTGTTTTGCCGTGATGGTTAAATATTTCATGCCGGCATCTTTGGCTGTTTTTACCCACTCGTTCGCATTAAACAAAACAGGGTTGAATTCTTTGTAAAGATTATCGTAGTCTTCAACAGTAACCTGGTGACCTCTCGACCAGCCGATTTCCGTTCCACGTAGTGATACCGGTCCAAAATGAATAAACATTCCGAAACGTTTATCCATAAAATCGTCGAGTATTTTTTTATCCGTTTTATGCTGCGCTACTATGCCGGAAAATAGCATCACCATAGCCAAAAACAGCATTCCTTTCTTTTTCATATTTGTTGCTTGTGTTAAATGAGTATTTACTTTCTGTAACCTAATTCTGCACCGCCACTCACAGGCATAATACAGCCGGTGATGAACCGGGCTTTCTCCGACAATAGGAAAACGCAGGTGTCGGCCACCACGTCGCCGTTAGGGCAATACCCAAGCGGATGAATATGATCAAGGTAGGCTTCCATAGCCGCCGGATCGGGTTGCTCACGGCTCCATTTGCGCAACATGGGCGTCCAAACCCCGGCGGGACATACAGCGTTTACTCTAATGCCAAATTTTGCATAGTCTAATGCCATCGATTTGGTGAGCGAATTCATGGCGCCCTTCGTAGCGCTATATGCTGCGTGTATTTCCTGGCCTATATCCGCCACCAGGCTACTGGTATTGAGTATGGTTCCCCGGGTTTGTTTCAATGCCTCCAGTCCGCCCAGGGTAGTGAAATACACGCTTTTTAAATTTACATTCATCAGGCGATCCCATTCTTCTTCGGTGGTCTCATGCAAGGCTTTGGCCGGATGGGCGATGCCTGCATTATTGTGTATGGCATCGAGCCGGCCGTATTGTTCAAGCGTTTTTTGCAGGGCTGACGATACATCTTTTTTGTTCGATACATCGCAAACTATGCCTAAATGTTCCTTGCCATATTGGTTTACGAATGCAGCCAGTGCTTCTTCATTTGTATCGGCAACAATAATCCGGGCGCCGGCATTGATGTAGGCTTTCGCGCACTCGTAACCGATACCATCGGCGCCGCCGGTTAAGAAAATAATTTTGTCTTGTAGCAATCCTCCTGGCATGACCTGTAATGTTAGAATTTAATGGGACGGTGCGCGTAAGCGCAATTCAAGGATAGTAATTCTCCGGGGTACCTGGAAATGAAGTTAAAACTACTTAAAGTGTACCAACTGGGCTATTACTATCGTGACCATTTTATACTGTATTTTAGCATAAATTGGTTGATAAATACCAATAAGTGTCAATATGAAGCCGATAGCTGCCCGCATTATTGAAGGAATAGGAGAGGGGCATTTTTTTACGGTGAAAGCCATCAACCTCCCGTATTTTTCGACGGAGTTTCATTTTCACGATGCATGTCAACTGGTGTATGTGGTGGAAAGTGAAGGCAAACGCATTATTGGCGACAGTGTGGAGCATTTCCATAGTGATGAATTGATCTTCCTCGGCGCGAGTGTTCCGCATGTATGGCATAACGACCAGCATTATTTTAAAACCAGCGATACAGTGCATGCGAGATCCGTTGCACTGTTTTTTAATCCGGATGATTTGCTCAACCGACTGGCCGGCTTGTGCGATGTTAAAAGGTTGGAGGTGATGCTCAGGCAGGCGCAACGTGGGATGCAATTTTTTGGAGAGTCAAAAAAGCAAATGACGGCGCTGCTGCTGGAGATGTTGCACCAGAAAGAATTACCCAGCGTCATTAATTTACTTAGGCTATTACAATTGATATGTGATACGCAAGATTTTGTGTACCTCGCGAGTGGGGGCTATGTGAACAATTATCATAGTAAAGACAATAAAAGAATGGACCTCGTGTTCAAACACGTTTTTGAAAATTTCAGGGAAGAAATCCCGCTGTCAAAAGTGGCTGGCATTGCCAATATGAACATCCAGGCATTTTGCCGTTATTTTAAAACACGCACCCAAAAACCTTTTACCCATTTTGTGAATGAAGTGCGCATTGGGCATGCCTGCAAATTGCTGTCAAACGGTGAAGAAAACATCACTGCTATTTCACTGGAATCTGGCTTTAACAGTGTTTCAAATTTTAACCGGTTTTTCAAAACGATAAAGGGAATAACGCCCCGTGAATTCCGGAAAAACTTGCAGGTTTGAGGATAGAGCGTTGTTGGAGTAGGCTAGTTGATGAATTTTGTACTGGCAATATAAAGCCCTTTAAACAAATAACTTTGATATCTTGACCAGGGGTCTCCGGTTGTTCATGATTCTTTGATTGTTTTTTAAGATTTACCTGGACCATCGTAATCATTCGCGTCACCAGATTCTATTTTGCATGAAGAGAGTTTTGAAGATATTATTTTTTGTCCTTGAAGATAATTTCTCCTTTAACCAGCCACGAAAAGCCAAAAGCTTCCAAAGCAACTGACTCCATCCAGAATGTCATTTGATGGGCATTGAACCATTCTGATTTTGAAATCCATCCAATTAAGATGGTAATGAGTGCAAACAGCATGATCACACCGCAAACAATATATATTTTGTTACGAACCAATTTTTGCGGAGTTACGGGCACCAGCGCCGGATTCTTTTTGGTAAAGACAAACAATGCCATACATGCAAGGGCGGTGAGGAAAACACCGCCGCATACGTTGTGTATAGTATCACGTAGCCCGTATTCCCTGAGGGTAGTAACGACAATGAAATCATTACCATCATGATCCTTGATTTCAAGGTTACTTGCCGGCAAAAGCAATAAGGTAAGCGCAGCAAGGCCGGCAAGGGAGGATAAATAAAAATCGAGCCTTTCTTTGCCCTTGTACACTAATAAAAAAATGGAAAGAAGGCTGACAATAATGATAAAGATACTGCCGAACCGCGTGAAATAGTAATGACTGATGGATTTTATAGGCGTATTATAGTGGGTATACCAACTCACCGAAATGTATAATAACACCGGCAACAGCACCCCAAGTATACCGACCAGTTTTCTCAGTGTTTTCTGTTGCGTTAGCGCAATGGAATTTCGGTCTGTAAAATCAATATTTAACGCGTCGGTGATGAAGTCTTTCTTTTTCATATAACTATAAGATTAGAATGCCGAATGTGTATCTGAGCCTGTTAGGGTTTCTCCATCATGCAATTTAGT
The DNA here is from genome assembly GCA_036274715.1 of Agriterribacter sp. Taxonomy (GTDB): domain Bacteria; phylum Bacteroidota; class Bacteroidia; order Chitinophagales; family Chitinophagaceae; genus Agriterribacter. Next base: position 1,206 of record DASUFG010000031.1, on the reverse strand, counting down.
CTCTGCAATTGAAAAGGCACACATACTGTCACCCGCCCGGAGCGGGCTGTTTCGTCCTTGCAATTCTACATTTGAACCGGGATCACTGTGATGCCCCTGAAAAAGTGCTGTTAGATGAATAACTTTGCTATCTTGATTGGGATTTACTTTCTCTATAATATTCCTTGTATAATGCTTGAATAATGAATGTGCCCTCCATCAATACCGTTAAAATACAAAAAATAAGAGACGAAGAGATACTTGACCTTGAAGATATCATCGCCATTGAAGAGCCGCTGGAAATTCAGCTTGCCTGGAGGTCGGCTACCGGTAGTATCCAGAAAAGCATTGCAGTTACCATGCGTACACCCGGCCACGATGAGGAACTGGCAGCCGGTTTTCTGTTTAGTGAAGGAATAATTTCAAGCAAAGAGGATATATCAAGTATTAGCACCTCGGTGGCAGGCAGTAATAAAATACTTGTTACCTTGGTTGAGGATGCGCATCCGGCACTTCAAAATAGTGCAAGAAATTTTTACGCTACCTCCAGTTGCGGTATTTGCGGAAAAGCAAGTATTGAGGCCATCCGGACAACTTCCATTTTTAAAAATACAGACGATTCAATGTTGATTTCTGCAACGGTATTAAAACGGTTGCCAGCGTCCGTGGTTCATCATCAAAAAAATTTTCAACGAACCGGCGGAATTCATGCCAGCGCTTTATTTGATCTTGAAGGAAATTTTATGTTTTTAAAAGAAGATGTTGGCCGGCATAATGCTTTAGATAAACTGGTTGGCGCGGCGCTGATGAGTGAAATGCTTCCATTGAATAACCATATTTTACTGCTTAGCGGCAGGGCGAGTTTTGAACTTATTCAAAAGGCGGTGATGGCAGGGATAAAAGTGGTAGCGGCGGTTGGGGCGCCTTCGAGCCTCGCAGTAGAAATGGCACTTGAAGCAGGCATTACATTAGCAGGGTTTCTTAAAAATGACTGCTTTAATGTGTATGCTGGGTTTAAAAGAATTCAAACGGGCAATGAGTAGGCCGTAAGGAATAGAAAAACATTTCATGTTATTTGAAAATGATTTTACACGCCTTGATGAAATACGCGAAGTTTCTTAACAAACCTGCCAGTGATGGATCAAAATAACAATATTGAACCCGGTGCAGAAAATCCTGGAAAATTTACAGGACTTACTGTAAAAAAACCTAAAAAAGTGGCAGCCG
>DASUFG010000030.1:0-11390 GCA_036274715.1 Agriterribacter sp. | reverse complement strand
GTAACCGACCCCCGGGAGTTGATGAGTTAAAATGTGCAATTTGAAATCTTAAATTTAAAATCAATAGATGGCTTACGATACATTCACAGTGCTCAGAAGTTCGGCGGTTCCAATGCCGATTGAAAATGTTGATACCGACCAGATTATTCCCGCGCGTTTTTTGAAAGCAACAGAAAGAACTGGATTTGGAGATAACCTCTTCCGCGACTGGCGTTACAATAACGACGATACCCCTAAAAAAGATTTTGTGCTGAATAATCTTGTTTATTCGGGTAAGATATTGGTAGCTGGTAAAAATTTTGGCAGTGGCAGCAGCCGTGAGCATGCAGCATGGGCGATTTATGACTATGGTTTCCGATGTGTGGTTTCCAGCTTTTTTGCAGATATTTTCAAGGGTAATGCTTTGAATATCGGAATCTTGCCGGTAACGGTTAGTGAGGCTTTTTTAGATAAAATATTCATTGCGATTGAAGCTGATCCCAAAACTGAAATTGAAATAAACCTTCCCGATCAAACCATCACTATCCTGGCAACCGGGGCAAGTGAAAAGTTCGACATCAATAGCTACAAAAAGGACAACATGACCAATGGCTATGATGATATAGATTACCTACAGGCGATGAAAGAAGATATTCAGTCATTTGCTGTAAAGAGTTTGTATTAACTAAACGATCAGCAAATAACTATGCCCGCAGCCCAACGATACATTGAAATAATGGATACTACCCTCCGCGATGGTGAGCAAACCAGCGGCGTATCCTTTTCTGCATCAGAAAAATTAACGATAGCCCAACTGTTATTGTCCGAAGTAAAAGCAGACCGGATAGAAGTAGCCTCTGCCCGTGTAAGCGAAGGTGAATTTGACGCAGTAAAAAAAATTACCCGGTGGGCAAAAGCCAATGGCTATTTGAATAGAGTTGAAGTGCTCACTTTTGTAGACGGTGATATATCAGTGCAATGGATGCTGAAAGCCGGCGCTAAAGTGATGAACCTGCTCACGAAGGGATCGCTAAATCATTTAACCCACCAGCTAAAGAAAAAACCAGAACAGCATTTTGCTGATGTGGCAGCAGTAATTGCGCTTGCCCGGAAAAAAGGTTTGGAGTGCAATGTGTACCTCGAAGACTGGAGCAATGGCATGCGTTATTCAAAAGATTACGTATTCCAGTATCTCGATTTTTTGCAACATCAACCTGTTAAAAGAATAATGCTACCCGATACATTGGGCGTATTAATACCTTCTGAAGTATATGAATATGTTTCGGAAACTGTGAAGCGATATCCAGGCATTCATTTCGATTTCCATGCCCATAATGATTACGACCTCGGTACAGCTAATGTACTGGAAGCCGTAAAGGCGGGAGCCCATGGTATACATCTTACCATCAATGGTATGGGTGAAAGAGCAGGGAATGCGCCACTGGCCAGCGCCGTTGCTGTTTTACATGACTATATGCCCAAGGTAAAAACAGCTGTGGCTGAAAAATCATTGTATACAGTGAGCAAACTGGTTGAAACATTTTCCGGTTTCCGCATTCCTGTAAACAAACCGGTGGTAGGTGAAAATGTATTTACACAAACCGCCGGGATTCATGCAGATGGCGATAAAAAAAATAAATTGTATTTCAGCGACCTGATGCCTGAACGTTTTGGCCGCCAACGAAAATACGCGCTGGGTAAAACCAGCGGCAAAGCTAATATTGAAAACAACCTGCAGCAGCTTGGCATACAACTATCCGATGACGACCTGAAAAAAGTAACTCAACGGATTATAGACCTCGGCGACCGAAAGGAAGTAGTTACACAGGCCGATCTCCCTTATATTATATCTGATGTATTAGACAGCAATGCGATCGAGGAAAAAGTAATAATTGAAAATTATGTACTCACTCATTCCAAAGATCTCAACCCTTCTGTTACATTAAAATTATCAGTGAACGGAGAAGTGTTTGAAGAGCATTCGCAGGGCGACGGACAGTACGATGCATTTATGAATGCATTGAAAAAAATTTACAAACAAAGAAAACTGGAGCTACCCTTATTAACGGATTATGCTGTTCGCATACCACCGGGCGGCAGGAGCGATGCACTATGTGAAACCATTATTACATGGAGAAACAACAACAGGGAATTTAAAACGAGAGGATTGGATAGTGACCAAACGGTTTCAGCAATAAAAGCAACACAGAAGATGTTGAATATAATATATAATGCTGAAAGTGAAATACCCAAAGGTATAAAGCTGGATAAAGCGATCAGGGTTTAAAATATAGCAGCATCAAACCCCACATTTCTAAAAACGATATAATCCCTCATTTCAACAATCGACAACTATGGCAGCAAAAAACATTTTAATTGTTCCGGGCGATGGAATAGGACAGGAAGTAACAGCAGTGGGGAAAAAAGTGTTGGATAAAATAGCAGCAAAATTTGGACATACTTTTACATACGACGAAGCGCTGATCGGCCATGTTGCCATTGAAGCCACCGGAAATCCGCTGCCGGATGAGACACTGGAGAAAATGAAAAAATCGGACGCGGTACTGTTTGGCGCCGTGGGCCACCCCAAATATGATAATGATCCTTCAGCGAAAGTAAGGCCGGAGCAAGGTTTGCTGAAGATGCGTAAGGAACTGGGATTATATGCCAATCTTCGTCCTATCAAATTATTTGATGAATTATTAAGCGCTTCCAGCATTAAACCGGAAATATTAAAAGGGGCAGATATTTTGTTCTTCCGCGAGCTGACCGGTGATATTTATTTTGGAGAAAAAGGAAGAAAAAACAATGGCGATACCGCCTATGATATTGCTGAATACAGCCGTTACGAAGTGGAACGGATTGCCCGCAAAGCATTTGAAGCAGCAAGAACCAGGAGAAAGAAGTTATGTTCGGTAGATAAAGCCAATGTATTGGAAACTTCACGCCTGTGGAGAGAAGTGGTACAGAAAGTGGCATTGGAGTATCCAGACGTAGCGGTTGAACACCAGTTTGTGGATGCTACTGCGATGTTGCTGATCAAGGATCCGCTCCGTTTTGATGTAGTGGTTACCGCTAATTTGTTTGGTGATATTCTTACAGACGAAGCGTCACAAATAGCAGGTTCCATGGGCATGCTGGCATCGGCCTCTATTGGCGATGGCACAGGTGTTTATGAACCTATTCACGGCTCCGCGCATGATATTACAGGCAAAGGCGTGGCTAATCCCCTCGCATCTATTTTATCGGCCGCTCTGCTGCTTGATATTTCTTTTGGAATGAAAGCCGAATCGGAGGCCGTTATTAGTGCGGTAGATAAAGTTTTGAAATCGGGCTTCCGTACAGGAGATATCGCCGATGCAAAAACTCCGGCGGAAAAAATATTAGGTACTGCTGCCATGGGCGAAGAAGTACTGAAATATATCTGAGCTGGATAAAGCCTATTCGCTTTAAGAAATGATGCATCAGTTTACTACGCTGGTGTCAATAAGATGAATGGTTCTTGCAATGTCGTCATATTCGGTAGCTCGGATACCTTTTAATATCATTTCGGCAACAAGTCCAGGCGATTCAATTCGTTCCGCCAGGCAAAAGACCGTTGCATCCATTTGCCGGATATAGAATTGTTGTTGATCACTGGTCATTCCTGCAAGAAGCAATGCACTGCTCCAGGAAGCCGTTCGGGCCTTATCGATGCTGAAATTCAATACAGCGTCCTGTCTGCCATTGGCGATCTTCCCGAGTAAACGCATGGGCAACCATACATTGGCTAATGCCTCCTGCACGTCATCTACTTGTGAAGCAATCACATCGTTGATCTTGTTAAAATCATTTGACAAATCGTTAATTTCGCTGCCCGCAGATACCGTTGCAGCAGCAACGGCAAGATCGAGATTGATATGTGCATTAACACCAAGCAGTATATGCTGTATTACCGTAAGTTGATTGGAGCCGCAACTATCAAATGCAAACTTCCATGATTTACTGCATTGCCGGCCGAATTTATAGGCATTATACGCGTCAAGATAGTATTGCGCAAAAACAACATCCAGCCGGTTCATTCTTTCTCCATCCTCAAAAACGCCCTGCACCATTCCTTCACTTACTGCCATTGTCATCCTTTTATACAAAGCACCAAAATACCCCATCCTGCTTTTGGAAGCCTTGCATTCATTAACAATCTCATCGAGCCTGGAAATTACATCGGAAATATGAAGCGGCGCCATAATACTAAAGCTTTGTATTAAGAGAAAAGGCTTTACATAGGCGCAAAAAATTATCACTGCGGCACAAAACGAACGGGGTTTGAAGAAAAACTTTGGCTTTTTATTAATATAATGGCAGAAAAATATTTAATACCTGTCGCCCCAATAAAGTATGTTGTCGTACGCCACTCTCATCTATGTAAAATGACCGGCTGATTTACCAACTACCGCCAGCGCCGCCACCACCAAATCCGCCGCCCCCAAAGCCCCCAAAGCCACCGCCCGAGCTCCCGCCACCGCTCCAACCACCGCCCCTGCTGCCCATTCCGCCCCCGGGCAGCCACCAGATAGGAGGAACTCCAGTCTCGCGGTAGCCACGCCTGCTCATGAACGACCCGCCACCCCCGCCCCCACCTATTCGGGAGATGATAAAAACAATGATTAAGATGATGATTATGATCAGTGGTAATGGAACACCCTTTTTTCGCCCCCTGCTGGCATATCCTTCAGGCGGCTGATACTCTCCCGCAGCAGCCTTCATAATAGCCGTGGTGCCTTCATCAATACCGCGGTAATAATCATTGCCCCTAAAATTGGGAAGGATTTCATTTTCAACAATCTGTTTACATGTTATATCAGGCATGGCGCCTTCCAGTCCATAGCCGGGCGCAATAAAAACCTTCCTGTCTTCTTTGGCGATTAAAAAAACTACACCATTGTTAAACTCTTTATTACCCACACCCCATTTTCGTCCCAACGCAGTGGCATATTCATAGGGATCGTAATCATTTAGCGTTTTTACGATAACTACAACAACCTGGTTGGATGTGGTATCATCATAGTTCTTTAATTTCAACTCTAATGTTTCCTGTTGAATTGGAGTGAGTGTACCTGTAAAGTCGTTAACTAATCGTGGTGGAGATGGTGGACCAGGAATGATTTTATCGACCTGTGCAGAAACACCAAGAGAAAGAAATAAAAATATGAGGGGTAAAAGTTTCTTCATTAATATAAAAGTTCCAAATCCAAATAAAAGAATCCAACCATAACAATCCGGTAAGAAGTGGTGCCAAAGGAACGGAGAAATTAAAAGTCGAACCAAGGCATTTATTTCTTCTAATTTCTTTTTATTTTATCACCCAAAAACGATCTCATCAGGCAATTCATTTCTATCGGTATGGGAATCATAGGGGAAATGTTCGTGTAACACTTCCCCAATTTCCTTTACAACATGTACAATTCCTTCACTATAGCGAACTGCGCTAAATTCACTGAGGATATGCTGCACAGCTTTATCCCAGAAAGGCTTCCCCACTTTTTGATAGATGCCTTCATCTCCAAACAACGCCAATTGGTGATCTTTAAGGGCGATGTATAATATCACACCATTGCGCTGTTCAGTCTTTTCCATCTTCAAGCCGTAAAAAATTTCAATAGCCCTGTCAACAGGATTCATAAACCTGCAATGGCTTTCTATATATACCCGTATTTCGCCGCTTGTACGTCGTTCAGATTCCCGGATAGCGGCCACTATCCGTTCATTTTCTTCGGGAGAAAAGAAATGTTTTATCCTGGTTGGAAAAAGTTTCATTAAATACAGGCAATGTTAAAATTTCACTTCGGGTGCTTTATCAGCGCCAGGTTCTGACGCAAAAAATCCTTTTTCTTTGAACCCAAATATCCCGGCATACAATGTATTGGGGAAAGATTTGACAACAGTGTTGTAGTCCTGAACAGAGCTATTGAAGTCATTGCGCGCCACCTTAATCCTGTTTTCAGTACCTTCCAACTGGGCCTGCAGGTTAAGATAATTTTGATTAGCCTTTAATTCAGGATATTTTTCAACGGTTACAAGCAAACGGCTTAATGCCCCACTTAGTTCTCCCTGCGCTTGTTGAAACTGTGCCAATTTCTCAGGAGTAAGGTTGTCGGCGTTAATATTTACTTTCGTAGCATTTGCCCGGGCCTCAATGACTTGAGTAAGGGTTTCCTGCTCAAAATTCGCTGCTCCTTTTACTGTACTTACCAGATTAGGAATAAGATCTGACCTGCGCTGGTATTCACTCTCCACGTTTCCCCATTTGCCTTTTACATTTTGGTCCAATCCAACCATTTTGTTGTAACCGCCACAACCGCATCCACCCAATAATAAGATGGCTCCAATTACAATAATTAAAGTGAGATTTTTTGTATTCATCTTGTTAGTATTTTAATTTAGTAAAAGTACACATCATAACACAAATATATTTAAAAAAGCTATTTTGTATTCTGGTAGAAATCACCGGCAATCACGTTAATCTCATCATTGCTCAATCGTTGTTTTCCGGATGCAATCACTACCCTGTACCGAAAAGTAACTGACTGTCCCTGTTTTAATGCGAAGTTCAGTGTTTCTTTTCCGTTACTGAAGGCCTTCTGCCCCAAAGGATTTGCCGCAAATAATCCATACCCGCGTGCATGCCAATAGGTAGGGTAACCCACATTACGCGGATTGTCGATGATGACAATACTCGTCGTGTCATCCCCTTGTTTTCCATACAACATGCACCATTGCCCCCTTGTACCCCATGCTGCATCTCCTTCTTTTCCTTCACTTGTAATATAGTTCCCCGAAGGAGCATTATCCGCACTGCCTTCTACTATAGTAACATTGCCCTTATCGTCCTTAAACTCCTTTTTTTCTTTAGAAGGTAATTCCAACTCGTGTGCGACACGCAGTCCCAGCATCCCGTCTTTTATATCCGGCATATTTACATCCTGAGCTGCAGTAAGCGTGGTAACCCTGTCTATTATTCTTTTATGCGCATCAGCCTTAAAAAAATAAGTAGTGACCTCATTGAGCAATACCTGATTTTTCTGATTTTCCCATGTACCCTGAACTTTTAGCTCCCCTTTTTTACCACTTTTGGTTTTAAGAATTTTGCTGGTTTTGATCCAACCATATTTGTCCTTCTTATCCGCAGGAATGGCATAAGAATTATTCCAAAAATCAAGACCGTTTACGCTTTCATAGTTAAGCCATAAGCCTGTATGATGTGGATGATCGGTCGGTTCGTCCTTACGCGGGGCAAAAGGGAATCCCCGTGTAATGAGCTGACCATCGGGAGCGTATATTGGGTATAAAAAGGATTTTTCAAGTGTATCCGAATAAATAAATGCGGTAAAAGGTTTACCGTCGGCTGTTATGTTTACCTTTCGTTCCCCACTAACGGGTTCCACTTCTATTGAATACACCTGCATTTTGTTTTTTGAAGATTGGGCATGTAATACATATCCGTTAACAAGGCAAAACAACAAAACAACCTGCCCTATAAAAAAAGGAATTCTTCTTTTCATAATTTAAACATTAATAAAATAAAAATAAGTATGGGTTTGCATTAAAAATCTCATCAATAATTAAATAACTTCTTTAACAGTCGCTGCAAAATACTAATAATCTGTTTTGTTTGCAGCCTGCAGGGGATAAAACTACTATTCTTTACTTAACTTTAATTCATTAAAGCGTATATCATGGAAAAATCGCGCAGGGAATTTATCAGGAAAGGTGCCATGGCCGGCGCTGCCACTTACATGGGCGCGTTAGGACTTAGCGCAAAAAGCTATCGCAACATTATCGGGGCTAACGATCGGGTGAACGTGGGGGTTATTGGATTTTCGGACAGGTTCAGAAGTTCCTTATTGCCTTCGTTTATTAAACTGCATAAGGAGTTGAATTTTGATATGATTGCCGTATCGGACATATGGAAAAAAAGAAGAGAAGACGGGCAGGCTTACCTGAAACAACAATTGGGGCACGATATTACAGCCTGCGTAAATAACGATGCTTTATACGATCTCAAAAATATTGACGCGGTGTTCATAAGCACTGCAGATTTTCAGCATGCCATGCATACGGTAGAAGCTGTTAAAGCAGGTAAAGATACTTACACAGAAAAGCCATTAGCCGAAACCATGGAAGATGCCAGGGCTGTGTTAAAAGCAGTTAAAGACAGTGGAAGGATTGTTCAGATAGGATCCCAAAGAAGAAGTGGCGCGTCATATAAATCTGCATATGATTTTATTAATGAAGGTAAATTCGGTCCTATTGTAATGGTGGAATTGATCTGGAATGTAAACCAGCCGGGAAGGTGGCGCCGTGCTTCGCTGGTTCCGCAGTTACGGGAAGAGGATACGGATTGGAAACGTTTCTTATTAAATCGGCCTTTTGAGAAATTCGATCCCAGAAAATACCTGGAATTCCGTTTATTCTGGCCTTATTCTTCAGGCATTCCCGGACAATGGATGTGTCACCAGATAGATACGGTACACTGGTTTTCGAAATTACCTCACCCTCGCAGCGTAGCCGTTAACGGTGGTATTTATGCGTGGAATGACGGAAGAAAAAATGCAGATACGTTAACAGCCGTTTTTGATTACGGCCCGCTCAACGATTCGTCAAAGGGCTTTCAGGTTATCTTCAGTTCGCGCATGACGAATTCCTCAGGTGACGTGAAAGAAATTTATTACTCCAATGGCGGTACGCTAAACCTCGACACCAATCAAATTAGCTCTGAAGGTGGGTTACAGGAAAAATACGCTAAAGCGATGGGAATGGAGGCGCGACTTTTGCCTAACATGTCGCTGAATGATATGGTTACAAAAGTATCAACTGATGCCGATACCGGCGGCGACAATCTAACGCTGTCGCATGTACGCAATTGGATGGAATGCGTGCGCAGCCGCAAGCAGCCCAACGCCCCAATAGAGGCCGGATATAATCATGCCATTGCAGTAATTATGTCAAACGCTGGTTACCGCACCGGGCTAAAAGTTACATTCGATGAAAAATCACAGGAAGTTTTAGCCGGGGGGAAGGCGTTTAAATATTAACTCCGGAAATATTGAAAAATAAAAAGGTGAGGAAGTACGTACCTCCTCACCTTTTACTATTGAGCTTTGCAATTATATTAATAAGCAAAGAGCTTTTTCACGAAAATGCTGTCTTTATTTCGTATAAAATCCGGTTACGCTCATCATCCGATAAATTTGAACCTGAAGGAAGACAGAGCCCATCTTTAAATAGTTTTTCTGACGTTCCATCGCCATAAAACGGAGCATCTTTAAATACAGGCTGACAATGCATAGGCTTCCACAAAGGCCGACTTTCAATGTTCACTCTATCCAATGCCAACCGTAAATCTTCTCTTGTAATATTATTATCTTTTATAAGTACAGTAGTAAGCCAATGATTAGAATAATATTCATCCGGATCGTCTAAGAACTGAATAGTTTCTATATCTGCCAATACCGTTTTGTACCATTCAAAATTCGCCCTTCGCTGTAAAACGCGATCCTGTAAAACCTCCATTTGTCCCCTCCCGATCCCGGCACATACATTACTGATACGATAATTGTACCCGATGTGTGAATGCTGGTAATGTGGGGCGGGGTCTCTGGCCTGCGTTGAAAGGAATCTCGCTTTTTCGGCCAGATCTGCCCGGCGCGCAACCAATGCGCCACCACCAGAAGTGGTAATAATTTTATTACCGTTGAAAGATAAAACGGAAATTAGTCCAAAAGTGCCGCACATTTTACCATTGATATGACTTCCAAGGGCTTCCGCAGCATCCTCGATAATGGGTATCTCGTACCTGTTGGCAATTGCCATAATTTCATTCATTTTTGCAGGCATACCATAAAGGTGCACAGGGATTATCGCCTTAGGTTTACGCCCTCTAGCCATCCTGTCCTTTATTGCATGCTCTAAAAACTCCGGCGACATGTTCCATGTATCTGTTTCGCTATCAACAAATACTGGAGTGGCGCCCTGGTAGGCAATAGGATTGGCCGAAGCAGAAAAAGTCATGCTCTGGCAAATCACTTCATCACCTGCTTTAACATCAAGCAATATAAGCCCCAAGTGCAGCGCTGCCGTTCCTGAACTTAGGGCCGCTACGTGAATACCATCTCCATTACCGGGCAAAAGAAAATGGGCGATATCTTTTTCAAACCCATTCACATGCGGTCCGAGCGGAGCGATCCAGTTGGTATCAAATGCTTCACTTACGTATTTCCGTTCATTGCCACCCATATGGGGTGATGAGAGCCAGATTTTTGAATGCATAGAATTAAATAGTCAGTTAATATTTTTTATTCATAAGGAACCCGCATCAACTGGTCGTATTTCGAAAAAGCTTCTCTAATGCGGAATTGCAAAAAACGATCAACATTATGATTACCTTTTATCCATTCAATAAATATTGAGGGAAAATCAGCGCCTGCCTCATAGGTAAAAGGATAGCCACCACCAAATCGGGGATTTAACTCTAGAACATAATAGCCCTTTGAGGTTTCAAAAACATCGCAGTCCAAATTTCCGATATGCCCCAACTCTTTTCCGAGTATACCACCAATGTTCAGTAAGTCCTTATTATCAACTGTCACCGATTTATCCGTTTCCCCCGCTCTCATTGCCAGTTTCTTTTTAGGGAAAGCTTTTACAAATTCGCCGGAAAAGTTATTGAGCACGTCCATCCCATATTCCTGTCCATCAAGTTTTTCCTGAATGAGGATCGCCCTGTTTGCATCGTCCTTGCTCGCTTCAGCCAAAATGGATTTGCGTAACCGGATATCAAGTAATTGGTAAGCCAGCAATAGTTCGCTTTTAGAGTGCGCGAATTCTATCCCGATTGAAGCACTGCCCCACCTGGGTTTCACAACTACCGGGAAAAGCAGCTCCGATTTATCAATAGCTTGCAGTGCTTCATCAAGATCAATAAATGTTCCGGGCGTTAGTAGTCCAATGCTTTTCAAAAATTGCGTGGTTTTCCACTTGTCAAAGCATACATCAATTACATTCATATCGGACACCATTACTTTCACGCCTAACTCCTCAAATTTGTGCTTGTCGCGAGCGATAATTGGTAATTCAAGATCGTTCAGGGAAACCAATAATTTAATGTCATATTTCCGGCATATTGTAATGATATTTTCAATATAACCCTTGTGATATATCGAAGGCACATTTAGTGCGATATCGGCATCCACCAATGCAGGTGCGTTCATCTGCATATCAGTAGCAATTACTTTCCCTGAGCCCCTTAATGCCTGTTTGAAATAGTTAACGAGATAATTTCTCCGTCCCGCACAACTTAATAAGATATTCATACGCTATATTAATAATATCAAAATAAAACTTTAGTCATTCTATTTCATACCTTTTTTAAT
>DASUFG010000029.1:0-2365 GCA_036274715.1 Agriterribacter sp. | reverse complement strand
ATGTGGATCCGGCATTTGAATTGTTTGGAGATGAACCGCTGCAACCCCTGGAAAAAGAATTGCTTATTTTATTAGAAAGATACCCGGCAACGATTCAACTGGCTGCAATGGAACATAATCCATCGCTGATAGTAAATTATTGCTACGACCTGGCAAAAACATTCAACTCCTTTGTAACCACGCATCGTGTATTGAAAGCCGAGACCCAAAACAAAAAACAACTAAGGTTACGCATTTGCCGGATGACAGCTAATATCATTGCTTCGGGAATGGGACTGATGGGCATAAAGGTACCCGACAGAATGTAAAAAAAGGAAGAATCGACAAGCAACCGGGATCGTATGGTTACATTTTTTCGAAAGTAAGATAGCTAAGGTGACCGTCACCTCCACTCACATGCTCTAATCTGATCTTTGTATTTGTGCGTTCCACCACGTGCCAATCTTCGCTTATTTCTTCGAATGGATCAGGCGCATTGAAATCAATGATAAATTTAACCGTACTATCGTCATTTCCGGCAGACCAGGTACCATTTTCCGTGTTTCCCGTCTTAACAGCAGCAACGGTACCATTCTTGTTAAATGTAAAAGTATAACCGGAAAAATCAATTGTTTTATCCACGTTATCATCCACAAAGTAAGTTACTTTCCAGGAACCTGAAGAAACCGAGGTCGAGACATCCGAAGCCGTTGCTGGAGACGTATCATCTTTTTTACACGAACCTGTTATTAAACAGAGAGAACTGCCCAATACCAGGAACAACGTTTTCATAGCTGTGTTGATCATGATTATTTTTTATTGTTATAGATACAAAGATTCTTTCGGGACATTGCCCGTGCGCTGATATGAAATAGTAAAAATTAATAAAAGTTAAACCAAATGCACATCGCATGTCACTATACTTCAAACCTTGCGTTTGTACCCTTCACTTGATACCACCCCCACCAGCAATAGAAGGGACATCACGCCTGCTTGTTGTACGTTACATTCTCCTTTCTGGTTGCTTACGCATTTGTGCATCTGCAGAAATAGGTCCGCTGCCGCTTACCAAAAAAAACACCAGGAGTGCTAAAACAATAATCGACAACCACAGTCCTTCATTGGGCGATAATAACCCCGCATCCCAGTTTACAAAAAATACTGCCCCCAGCAATATCGGTATCTGCACCAGGCATGCCAGTCGTGTAAGTAAGCCGAAAGCAATCAAGGCCCCGCCAACAATATGGGCGAATACCACGTAGTGCGCTAAAACACCGAGAGAAATATTGCCCAAAAAATGGCTTTTAGACATGATGTTGCTCAACTGATCCATGTTGTTAATAAATTCCACCCCTCGGATAAAGAGGAAGATACCAAGCAATATCCGGATGAAATCAAGCCACTTTGGATGATGGGTGTCCCCCCATCTTTCCATACTGTGAAGGAGGTTCATATGGCAAAGTTTTAGATGAAGAAAGAACTTCTTACAATTTACAAAATATTTATCGGAACTGCAATTAAACAAGTAGCGGCAACGCAGCAAACATATCAACGAGGGCATATTGATGTCCAGCCTGCGGGTAGGTTCCTTACATTTCATTTCGCCAACCTGCTGTTCCGGTATCCATACAAAAAATAAATAGCCAAACCCAATGCCATCCATACAAAAAACCATAACCAGCTAACAGCCGGTATTTCAATCAGGAGATATAAACAAAACAGTACTCCCAATATGGGAATTAGTGAGTAGCGGCGGATAAAAGTTAATAGGGTAAGCATAGCGGCAATAACAACAAAGATCAGGAAAAGCATTTCCTGGTAATTTTCGTGCCCCAGGTTTTGAAGGGCACCTGCAATTCGCTCTCTAAATGCATATATGAATGCAAGCAGCAATGCAGGAACAATATATCTGCCATTTATGTAGGGAAGTTTAAACCCGGTGGCACCCACCGGCCGGGGTGGTAATAGCAACACGCCACCCGATACCAGCACAAATGCGAACAAAGTGCCGATACTGGTAAGGTCGGTAACAATGCCGGAGGCGATAAACAAGGAAGGTATACCTACAATAATGCCGGTAACAATCGTGGCGAAGGAAGGCGTTTGATATTTTGGATGAATGGTCTGGAACTTTTTGGGCAGCAACCCATCGCGGCTCATACTCATCCATATCCGGGGCTGTCCCAACTGAAACACTAATAACACACTTGTGGTTGCCACGATCGCACTTATCGAAACAATTTTTTCAATCCAGGGCGCCCTTTGTTCAAAAACAAATGCCAGCGGGTCATTAACCCCATTAAACTCGGAGTAGTTTTTGATGCCTGTGAGCACTAATGCAATCAAAATATACAATACTGTACAAATCAACAAAGAATACATCATT
>DASUFG010000028.1:0-3187 GCA_036274715.1 Agriterribacter sp. | reverse complement strand
AAAAAACTGTTTCTGCACCGCCATGCTGTACGATCCCAAAGATCACTACGAGCCTGAAGAAACAAAGGAAAATTTTCAGCAGCACTCAAAATTGTATGAGCGTTTTATGCGTATCAAGAAATGGAAGTTGCTGCAGCCTTTTTTAAAAAAGGAAAAAGAAGAGCGGAAGCCTGGAGGCCATTTGAAAACGATAATGCAATTCTTCCTAAACCTATAGGCTTCATTGCTTATCACTATTCAGTGCCTATTTTCAAACTGTTCTAAAAGAAAAAACAAATGAAAAAAGTTGTTCTTGGTTTTAGCGGTGGACTAGATACCACGTATTGCGTAAAATATTTAAGCGAGGATAAGGGTTATGAAGTGCATTCTGTAATTGTGAATACAGGTGGCTTTACCACAGAAGAACTGAAAAAAATTGAAGCGCATGCTTACCTGCTTGGGGTAAAAACACACACCACTATTGATGCCGTACAATCTTATTATAACAGCATTATCAAATATCTTATTTACGGAAACGTATTGAAGAACAATACCTATCCTTTGAGCGTGAGCGCTGAACGTCTTAGCCAGGCAGTGCATATCGCTGAACATGCCCAAAAACTGCAGGCAGATGCTGTAGCCCATGGCAGCACCGGCGCCGGCAACGACCAGGTGCGTTTTGATATGATTTTTCATATTATGATCCCCGGAGTTGAAATAATAACCCCCATCCGTGATTTAAAACTGAGCCGTGAAGCCGAAATAGCTTACCTGAAAGAAAAAGGGGTAGAAATGAATTTTGAAAAGGCCGTATATTCTATCAATAAAGGGTTATGGGGTACCAGTGTGGGCGGCAGGGAGACTTTGTCGTCGAAAGGAATATTACCAGAAGAAGCTTGGCCTACACAGGTCAGTGCATCCGAAGCAAGAGAAGTAAAATTAAGCTTCACAAAAGGGGAACTGACCGGGGTGGATGGCAAATCCTTTTCACACCCCACGGAAGCCATTCAATACCTGCAAAGTATTGCAGGACCTTACGGCATAGGTCGGGATATTCATGTAGGAGATACGATAATAGGTATAAAGGGCCGCGTGGGATTTGAAGCGGCCGCACCGATGGTCATTTTAAAAGCTCATCACGCTTTAGAAAAACACGTACTTACCAAATGGCAGTTGAACTGGAAAGACCAACTGGCCCAGTTTTATGGAAATTGGTTGCATGAAGGCCAAATATTGGACCCTGTGATGCGCAACATAGAATCGTTTTTAGAAGATAGCCAGCAAAATGTTAGCGGCTCTGTATTTGTACAGCTATTACCCTACCGCTTTCAAATCATAGGTATAGAATCACCATACGATTTAATGAACAGCAAGTTTGGTAAATACGGTGAAATGAATACGGGTTTCACCGGTGACGATGTAAGAGGTTTCAGCAAAATATTTGGCAACCAAACAGCTATGTACCACCTGGTAAAGCAAGATGCCGCAAGTAAATAAACATCAGCCCCTGCATCATTATCAATGGGGTAATGCCTGTAAAGCGTGGGTGTTGGTGGATACGGAAATGCTCTCTGTTAAGCAGGAATATATGCCGCCGCACACGGCTGAGGTTTTTCATTATCACCAAATGGCTCAACAGTTCTTCTTTATAATAAAAGGTACAGCTACTATGGAAGTAGAGGGCGAGGTGCATGTTGTAATGGCGGGCAAAGGTTTTCATGTTTTACCGGGAGAGATACATCGGATAGCAAATCATTCGGAAGAGTCTCTGGAATTTTTTGTAAGTTCCCAGCCATCTACCAATAACGACAGGTATAATATCGGTTAACATGAAATGAGCCGTGATATTGTTTATTAGAAGATGGATGGTTGTTTTCGGTGAATTGTCTGCCTGTTTCGGTCAGGCACCTGGTAAAAAAAACAAAATAATGAGATGAAAAAAATTAAAGTTGGCATAATAGGCGGGGCAGGATATACCGGGGGCGAATTAATCAGGTTATTGGTCAACCACCCCGCTACGGATATCTCTTTTATACATAGTCGAAGCAATGCGGGTAAGCAGGTAGCATCTGTTCACCAGGACTTACTCGGCGAAACAAGCATGACGTTTACGGATAACCTTAATGGCTTAAAAAAGGGAAGTACAGACGTGTTATTTCTTTGTCTTGGTCATGGCGAATCAAAAAAATTCCTTTCAGAAAACAAGATCAGTGAGACGGTAAAAATCATTGATTTAGCCAACGACTTTCGTCTTTACCCGCAATCCGTTTTGGGTAAACGCAAGTTTGTGTATGGCCTGCCAGAGATCAATAAAAAGGAAATACAGTCGGCTCAAAATATTGCTAACCCTGGTTGTTTTGCAACTTCCATCCAACTGGGTTTACTGCCCCTGGCAAAGGCCGGGTTGCTCGACGAAATACATACCACCGGTATTACCGGCAGTACAGGCGCCGGGCAAACGCCATCGGCAACATCGCATTTCAGTTGGCGGGCCAATAATATCCAGGCATATAAAACATTAACTCACCAACACCTTGGCGAAATTGTGCAATCACTTATGCAGGTATCCTCGGTAAACGGGTCGGCTCCAAAACAAAGCCTTAATTTTGTTCCCTGGCGGGGAGATTTTACAAGGGGAATATTCATCAGTTCTACTGTACATTGCGAATGGTCAATAGAAGAGCTTACAAAATTGTATAACAAGTTTTATAAAGGACAACCCTTTACAATCATCAGCGAGCAGCCTATATTTTTAAAACAGGTGGTTAACACCAACAAATGCATCATACAACTTGAAAAAGTGGGAAGCAAATTAGTAGTGCATTCAATTCTTGATAACTTATTAAAGGGCGCAAGTGGGCAGGCCATACAAAACATGAACCTGATGTTCGGGCTGGATGAAACAAGCGGCTTGCGATTGAAAGCGAACTATTTCTAAGGATATTAGGTATGGGCCCGAGGGTATAACGAATGCAATTCAAACGATGTTGATTAACAGCTTATACCCCATGGCTTTTGCCTTCTACCCTAGTAACTTATAAATGAATTTTACAACTACATTTTTGAAATCATGAATTTATTTGACGTATACCCCATTAACAACATTTCCATTGTAAAAGCAAAAGGATCTTACGTTTGGGATGATAAAGGAGAGCAGTATCTTGATTTGTATGGTGGACATGCCGTTATTTCAATAGGGCATACCCAT